>DASRYX010000600.1:0-12467 GCA_035686985.1 Planctomycetaceae bacterium
TTGGTACACTGAGGCTGGATGACGCGGAAGGTCCGCCGTCGAGATCGCGTTTTTGGCGGATGTGTTCCTTTGTCTTTGAAACTGAAATCGCGGCCGGAGGATTTTGAGGTTGATGAACTGACCGAGTTCCAGGTCAGCGACGGCCCGTTCGCCGTGTATCGACTGACCAAGCAATCGCTGGGCACACCCGAGGCGATGACCGCGATTCAGCAGCGGTGGCAACTCGCACGGCATCAGCTAAGCTACGGCGGGCTGAAAGACCGGCACGCTGTCACACGGCAGTGGGTGACGATTCACCGGGGTCCGCGGCGAAATCTTGAGCAGACGAATTTCTCGCTGATCTATCAGGGACAGGCCCCGCAGGCGTTCACCCCGCATGTTATCGCCGCGAACCGCTTCACCATCACGCTGCGGAATCTTTCGCAATCGACGGCGAGGACGGTCATCGACACCCTGCCGCAACTGGCTCAGGACGGCGTGGCGAACTATTTCGATGACCAGCGCTTTGGTTCCGTCGGTGAGTCGGGCGAGTTCATCGCCGCCGCATGGTGCCGTGGTGATTACGAGCGCGCGTTGTGGCTGATGCTCGCCGAGCCGAACGAACATGATCGCCCCGCGGATCGCGACGAGAAGTCCATTCTGCGGCAATACTGGAACCGCTGGCCGGAAGCGAAGAACGCGTTGCCCAAGAGTTCGCGGCGAAGTGTGGTGACGTTCCTGTGCGATCATCCGACCGATTTCCGCCGGGCGGTGGGACTCGTGCGGCAGGACCTGCGGAGCATTTATCTCGCCGCGTTTCAGAGTTATCTGTGGAACGAGATCCTCGCCACGGAAGTCCGCAAGCATGTGCCGCCGGAGCAGCAGATTTCGATGCGGCTTGATCAGAACACCGTGCCGTTTTATCGCGGGTTGAACGACGAGGGCCGCGCTGCATTGCAAGCATTGCAGCTCCCGTTGCCCTCCGCGCGGTTGCACTTCGAAGACACCGACCCGCGACTGGCGCTGTATGAGGAAGTCATCGCGAAAACGGGGCTTACACTGCGGGAGCTGCGGGTAAAATATCCGCGTGACAGCTTCTTCTCGAAAGGCGAACGAGCCGCGGCGCTCTTCCCCGAGCAGGCGTCCGCCGAAGCCGTGGGCGATGATCTCAACCCCGGGAAACACGCGGTGACGCTGCGGTTCGTGCTGCCCCGCGGAGCGTATGCCACGATCGTGGTGAAACGGTTGATGATTGAGACGTAGACGGGGAAGCCCACGGTTTCTGAACCGTGGGTCGCATTGCGCGCGATCATGCAGAAGAGACCCAGGGTTAAGAAACCCTGGGCTTCAGTAATTTTCGTTGAGACTGTCGAGCAGCTTCACGGTGGCTTGCAGCAGCTGCGGGAGCCCCTTGCCCGTCACGGCGGAGACCTGCAGCACGGGCTTGCCGATGGCTTCCTGCATCAGTTCCGCAGTCGCTTCGGCGTCGAGCATTTCACACTTGGTGATGACCACCAACTCCGGGCGCTCGGCGAGTTGCGGATCATACAACCGCAGTTCTTCACGGATGTTGTTGTAGTTGTCGATCGGATCGGATTGATCGTCGGGGCAGGGTTCGACCAGATGCACGAGCACCTTGCAGCGCTCGACATGCTTGAGAAATTCGTGCCCTAATCCGACACCGGCGTGAGCCCCTTCGATCAGCCCGGGAATATCCGCGAGCACAAAGTCGCGATCCAGACCGACGCGGACCATGCCGAGATTGGGATATTTTGTCGTGAAGGGGTAATTCGCAATCTCCGGCGTCGCGCGCGACAACCGGCTGAGCATCGTCGACTTGCCGGCGTTCGGCTTGCCGATCAGTCCCACATCGGCGATGACCTTCAGTTCCAGCGTGATGTCGCGGCTCTCGCCGACTTCACCGGGCGTGAACTCGCGCGGAGCTCGATTCGTCGATGACGTGAATCGCGCATTCCCTTGGCCTCCGCCGCCGCCTTTGGCGACTGTGACGCGGTCCCCGTGAGCGACGAGGTCTTTCAGCACGATGTTGCGCTTGGAGTCCTTGAGAATCGTGCCCGTGGGAACACGAATCAGCAGATCCTCGCCATCGCGACCGGTTTTGAGCGAACCGATGCCGGGTTGACCGTTGGTCGCATTCCAGTGCTTGACGCCGACGAGATGAATCAGGCTGCTGACATTCTCATCTGCCTCGATGATGACGTGACCACCGCGGCCGCCGTCACCGCCGTCCGGTCCGCCGCGTGGCACATGGGCTTCGCGACGAAAACTCGAGCAGCCGTCGCCGCCGTCACCGGCTTTGCAAACAATCGACACCGTATCGACAAACATCCCGCACCCGCCTCGAAACACCGACGGCCCGGTCCGGACGCATCGACAAGAGAAAATCCCGGTCGAGGCACACGCCACGCCAGGAATTTCTATTCTAGCGAACCCGATGTTTAGCCGCGACCCGCAGGGGAGCGCGTCATGCCGGAGCGCTCCGCTGCCGCGTCGCGGCTAAACGGAAATCAGTTGCCCTCCATGATTTCGTCGGAAAGGTAGTACTCGTAGAAGAAGCGACCGATTTCGTCGCTGAGACGCGAGAGATACCGGGCTTTGAAGTTGCTGTAGGTGGTTTCCGTCGAGGATTCCGGGCGGTGGAGCGGGAACTTCGAGATCTTTTCCTTGCTGAAAATCTTCTCGGCTTCCTCGTGGTCTTCGTCCATCTTCCAGACGCTGACGATCGCTTCCGACTTCCCGCGGTAGAGCGTGGCACTGCCTTCTTCGTACAGCGTGAATTCGTTGAGATCGATGTAGATCACGTACGTCGTTTTAAACGCGGCTCCGACTTCTTCGGGCTTGTCCCAGTCCTTGTTCGCATCGAGCCACGCCTTCACCTGGTCGGGGTTGATGACCTTGATCTTGTGCTCATGCAGACGGAACGTCACGTACTTCGCGAGCTCTTCGTCGATCTTCTCGAAGCCATACTTCACGTCTTTCGGCGCGAAACAGATGACCGCGACGGTGACGTCCTTGTCGGTCATGCACTCCTTTGTTTCGGAGTCGAACGGAGGCTCGACCGATGGCGGACCACCGATGAGATAGCCCAGAAACAGCACGTAGCTGCATCCCGACAACGGCAGGCACAACGCCGCCGCGACCAATAGCGTCATCGCGCGCAAGATCGCAGAACGAATGTTCGGGCGAGCGATCAGACAGTCAGGCTTGTTGAGCATGTGTTCGTCTCGCGACTAAAAATTCTCGCCGGGGCGATGATCGTAGAATTTGACGGCCAGCTCGGAGCAGAGCCGATCGATGTATTCCTTCTGGAACGACAGCTTGGTGCGTGACAGTTCCGAGATGGGTTGATGCGACGGGAAGATCGACGTGAATTCCGAGTTGAACGCCGTAAGGGCGGTCTTGCTGTCACCCACTTCCTGCGCTTTGAAGACCCGGACAAACCCGTTGGTCCGCCCACGCAGCAACTTCGACTTCGTATCGTCTTCCTGGAGCGAGAACGTATCGATATCGATCCAGGCGACGAAATCCGCATCGAAGGCATTTACCATCGCGGCGGGATCGGTCACCACGCCGCCGCTGTCGTCAATCCACTTCGCCACGACATCCGGATCGACGACATCTACGCCGTGAACTTTCATCTTGCGGGTAATCCCGTCGATGAGATCGAAGTTCAGGCTCGTGAGATCCGATTCGACAGATGCCGGGGTTGAGCAGACGACGGCAATGCGATGCTTGCCTTTGCCGAGATCAATGCCCGTCATCGAGTGGAACTCGGCCGTGCGGAGCGGTTCCCCTTTGAACATTTTCCCGGCCATGACGCCGAGCGAGCAGCCGCCGAGCGTCACCGCAATCAGTGCGGCGAAGAACAGCGGTAGCGGTTTGGCAGAGCCGCGAATCATCGGCACCTCCTGGCCTGTCACCCGATCGTCCTGATCGAGTTGTTTGATGGCGTTACCGCCACCATCTCCATGCCCACACCAGCAAACTCATTCCGCCCCAACTGGCGGCGAGGACGGCCGCGGTTGGCCACGGATCATCCACACCCCAGCATCGTCCGCGGAACGCGCTCACCGCGCACCACGGAATCAGTGCCAGACATCCCGCGGCCATCCACAATCCCGCTGGATTGGCCTGAGCGCTGGCACGCCATTCTCCCCGCACGAAGTGGGCAAAACTCGTCGTCATTCCGCAACCCGGACACGGGCGGCCGAACCACGACTGAATCGTGCACTCCGGCAACCCCAACCGCTGGTGCGTTCCATAACCGCGGGGATCCGGTTCCAGGCTGCGTGCCAGTCCGAATCCCGCCGTCAGAAACACCGCCATGCCGACGAGCGCCGTGCGAGCCCAGAGGCCCAGACGCCGTTCGTGCGGGTCAAGATCCACCGAATTGATTTCTTCCGAGGGAGGCACGGAGTGTTATCCGGGGTGACGCACAGGGACAAGACAGAGTGGTGTTCCGACGCATGAATTCCACGGTTTGCCGACGTGTTCGCACCCCATCCGGCAGTTTCCGCCACGGGGATTCATCATGGAGCATCGCCGCAGTGAACGCCAGCGGGCGTGAGTGGGCAGTGGGTGGTGGGTGGTAGGCAGGAAAAGGCGTGAGCCGGTGTATTCGCCCCGACAGGGGCGCAGCGCTGTAGCCACGGGTGAAGTGATGAGGTGGCGCAGCCGACCATCACGGAACCCGTGGAATGGGGGCAATCAGCAAATTCGCCCCGAAGGGGCGACGGGGGACGCGCGATTCATCCATTACGTTGCCCCTCCGGGGCAATGCGCGACATTGTCTGCTGACCACGGGTTCCGTGTCGGCCGGCTGCGCCGTCGCGCCACTTCACCCGTGGCTACAATCCGACGCCCCTCCCGGGGCTGAAAACTGTCGCGAATCCATAATTGAAAATGTTACAACCACCGCATCCCCTTATCAGAAAGGTGTTCGCCGTGATGAAAACGCTGTGGATGCAAACATCGTGGATTTTCCTCGCGATTGGTATGGTGAGTTTCCTCGCCGCTGAAGACGCACCGAAACCGATCAAAATCTCGCTGATCGGCGATTCCACCGTCGCGACGTATACCAAGCGGCCGGAAGATCGCCCGGATCTGACCGGTTGGGGCCAGGTCTTCGGCGAACAGTTCACCGATCGCGTGACCGTGCTGAATCACGCGATGTCCGGACGGAGTTCGAAAAGTTTCCGTCGTGAGAACCGCTGGCAGCCGGTCCTCGATGCGAAGCCCGATTATGTCTTCATCCAGTTCGGTCACAACGACCAGAAGAAAGAAGGCGACCGCTACGCCGATCCGGAAACCGATTTCCGCGACCAGATGAAACAGTACATCGCCGAAACCCGCGCGATCGGCGCCACGCCGGTGCTGGTCACCCCGGTGGCCCGACGGACGTTCGCGGACGGCAAGGCGACCACCACGCTCACACCCTATGCCGACGCGATGCACGCCGTGGGCAAGGAAACGAAAACGCCGGTGATCGACCTGCACAAAGTCAGCCTCGCGCTCTATGACAAGCTTGGCGACGAAGCGAGTGCCGACCTCACCTTCGGCAACGCCGACCGCACCCACTTCACCCACAAAGGCGCGGTGACCATGGCCGAATTTGTCGCCGACGGCGTGCGCGAACAGATTCCGGAACTGCGGGTGTATCTGAAACAGAAGCCGTAGGGTGGGCTGTGCCCACCAACGATTCAGCCGATGATTTGTGATAAACGGATGGTGGGCACTGCCCACCCTACTCAAGACTGTGCGATGGATGGTGCCATGGGACCAACATGCGAAATATTGCTAGATGCTCACGAAGGCACGATGCCTGATGCACTCGACTCCGTGTTAGCAGCGACTACGGATGACCTTGACCGAACCCGCAACGGTTGCAATTGGGACGTGTGGATAAATGGCCGTCCGGTCCATGTGTCGTTAAAGTCCGTCGTTGTCCTCTCAGCGGGATGCAACGCTGAAGAGGACTATTTGTTGCTTAGCAATCTCGCTCGATCTATCACTTCGGCCATTGGTGGAGTGGCGTCTGAGCCCGAGAAGTAGAATTAACTGGTAATGATGGGTACGAGAGCAAAAAATGCCGCGTCTCGATCCCCACAAACTGGTCGCGATCTACGAAGGCGGGAAAGCCGTCGGCATGGTGGTGATCGGGTTGGGGTGTCTGTCGCTGGTGCATCGCGATGTGCATGAGGTCGCGGTGCGATCGCTGGAACTGCTGCGGTTCAACCCGGCGAGTCATTACCCGCGGCTGTTCCTGCAGGCGACCACCGGGCTCACCGACGGCTGGCTGCGGGTCCTCGGCGGGGCGATGCTCGCGGACGCCGTCTTGCGATTTGCCGAGGCGTGGGGATTGTGGAATCAGCGCCGTTGGGCAGAATGGTTAGCAGTCATCTCCGGCAGTCTGTATTTTCCCTTCGAGATTTACGAACTCGCCCGCGGGTTCACAGGCCTGAAGTTTTCTGTCTTGCTGTTCAACATCGTCATCGTCGCCTACATGGGATGGGCGCTGTATCGTCGGCCGCGAGTCCATCCCGCCTGAATCACATCGTCGAGGATTCTTACGATGAAGCCGTGCGGTGGAATAGTGTTGACTGCGCTGATGTTCGTGAGCGGTTTCGCGTTCGCGGCGGAACCGTCGAAGCCGTTCAACACGCAACAGCGCCAACTGTGGACGACCAACCACATCGTCGGCACGCCCGATCCGCCGGACCCGTATACCACGGAACTGGCGTTTCCCCAGCTGAAACTGCATGAACCGCTGTCGGTCGGATTGATTCCGGGCAGCAACCGCTTTGGTGTCGCGACCCGGCCGGGCAAGATTTATTCGTTCGAGATTCGGCGTGATGTCGAAGATGCGAAACTGCTGCTCGATGTTAGCCGCACGGTTTACGGGCTGGTGTTTCATCCCGATTTCGCGAACAACGGCTACCTCTACGTGATGAGCATGCTGCCGGGGCCGGAAAGCCCGACAGGCAGCCGCATCTCCCGTTACAGGATGAAACGCGGTGACACCTGGGAAGCCGATCCCGCGAGCGAGCAGATCGTGCTGGAATGGCCGTCGGGGGGACACAACGGCGGCTGCCTGCGGTTCGGTCCCGACGGTTGCCTCTACATCGCAACGGGTGACGGCAGCGGCGTCGGCGACTCCAATCTGTCGGGGCAGGACATTACGGACCTCACCGGTTCCCTCCTGCGGATCGACGTCGATCATCCCGACGCCGGTCGCCACTATGGCATCCCCAAGGACAATCCGTTCGTCACCACGCCCAAAGCTCGCGGCGAGATTTATTCGTTCGGCCATCGGCAGGTGTGGAAGTTCAGCTTCGACCGGCAGCAACGCCTGTGGGCGGGCGATGTCGGCCAGGACCTCTGGGAGATGGTCTACCTCGTCAAACGCGGCGGCAACTACGGCTGGAGCGTGAACGAGGGCAACCATCCGTTCCGTCCCGAACGCGCCCGTGGTCCCGGCGCGTTTGAGTTGCCGATTGTCGAACATCCGCACAGCGATTTCCGCTCGATCACCGGCGGATATTTCTCCTACACGGATCGGCTACCTGAGCTTAGAAACGCCTATATCTACGGCGATTACGACACCGGCAAGTTGTGGGCGTTCAAGCACGATGGCCAGAAGGTCACCGAGCATCGGCAACTCGCCGACACGCAGATTCGCATCGTGGAATTCGCACAGGACGCCGCGGGTGACGTCTACATGGTCGACTTCGCGGGTGGTGGGTTTCATCGCCTCGTCCCCGCGCCGCCGGTCACGGAAACAAGACCGTTCCCTCGCAAGTTGAGCGAGACGGGGTTGTTTGCCTCGACGAAAGACCACATTCCCACGGCGGGGTTGATTCCGTATTCCGTCAACGCGCCGCTGTGGTCGGATGGCGCGGAGAAGGAACGTTTCATCGCACTGCCGGGTGACGGACAGATTCAATTTGACAGCGTGCTGTATCCACACGGGGCGAACTACGCCGATCTCGGTTGGCGTTTCCCCGATGGCAGCGTGCTGGTGAAGACGTTCGCGCTCGACATGGAAGCGGGCAACCCCGCGAGCCGCAAACGGCTGGAGACGCGGATTCTCCAATACCGCAAGATGCCGGGGAACGATGACGAGTACGGGGCGCAATACTGGTTCGGCTACACGTACATCTGGAATAACGCACAAACTGATGCGGACCTCGCGCCGGCCGAAGGCGTTGACCGCACCTTCACCATTCGCGATGCCAAGGCAGAGAATGGTCAGCGTGATCAGACGTGGCGATTCCCCAGCCGCGCGGAATGCACGCTCTGCCACACGATGGCGTCGAAATACATCCTCGGCGTCACCACGTTGCAGATGAATAAAGACCACGACTACGGCCACGGAGTCGTCAAGAATCAGCTCGCGGTTCTCAACGATCTGAAAGTCTTTCAGAAGCCGCTGCCGAAACCGCCGCAGGAATTGCCGCGACTGGTGGATTATCACGACACGACGGCGAGCAAACATCTGCGGGCACGATCATATCTGCACGCGAACTGCGCCCACTGTCACCGCGTGTGGGGCGGCGGCAACGCCGATTTCGATCTACAGGCGTCGATTCCGCTGACGGCAACCAAATCCATCAACGTCCGACCGGGACAGGGCACCTTCCAATTAAACGATCCGCGCGTCATCGTGCCGGGTGATCCGGATCGGTCCATGATTCTGAAACGCATGCAGCTCACTACGCTCGGCCGTATGCCGCACGTGGCGTCGAAAGTCATGGATCAACCCGCCATCGACCTCATCCGCGAATGGCTCGCGGAGCTGAAGGACGAATCGCTGCTGGAGAAACCGGGGGCAATCAATCCGCGATTGCCGATGCCGTGATTCAGTAGGTCAGGCCGTGCCTGACTTCTTTGATCTGCTGAGAACGAAGCGAAAGACGTCAGGCACAGCCTGACTTACAGAGGCTTTGCGCTTCCGCTTTTCGCCGATTCCGGGTATTCCGTGGAAGACGGAGTTTTGAACGCGAAGGGAGTCATCAACGTGCGGACAAAGATTGCGGCGGTACTGGCGGACGGGCAACCGGGAACGATGGTGGACGTCCGCGGATGGGTGCGAACCAAGCGGGAATCGAAGGGGGAATTCGCGTTCCTCGAACTCAACGACGGGTCCTGTTTCGCAAACCTGCAGATCGTCGTCGATGGAAAGCTGCCCGATTACACCACGCTGATCAAGCAGATCACCACCGGCGCGAGCGTCGCCATTCTCGGCGAGATTGTCGCGTCCCCCGGCAAGGGCCAGCGGGTGGAAGTCCGCGCGACCGAACTGCGACTGCTCGGCACTGCCGATTCGCAAACCTATCCGCTGCAGAAGAAAGGCCACAGCTTCGAGTTTCTCCGCGAGAAAGCCCACCTGCGGCCACGGACAAACACGTTCGGCGCGATGGCCCGCGTCCGCAATGCGCTGTGTTACGCGATCCACGAGTTCTTCCAGGACCGCGGCTTCCTCTACGTCCACACGCCGATCATCACCACCAGCGACTGCGAAGGCGCGGGGCAGGTGTTTCAGGTGACGACGCTGGACCTCGCGAAGCTGGCGCTGAGCGGAAAGCAGAAAGCAGAAAGCGGAAAACCAGCCGCGGAGGCTTCTTCCTCCGTCTCTCAGCCCTCAGCCCTTAGCCCTCAGCCCTCCCTCGACTACTCCAGCGATTTCTTTGGCAAGAAAGCCGGACTCACTGTCAGCGGGCAACTGGAAGGCGAAGCGTTCGCGTGTGCCGTCGGCGACATCTACACCTTCGGGCCGACGTTCCGCGCGGAGAACTCGAACACCACCCGGCACCTCGCCGAGTTCTGGATGGTCGAGCCGGAGATGCCGTTCTATGAACTCGAAGACGACATGCAGCTCGCGGAAGATTTCGTCCGCACGATCATCCGCAAGGTGATGGAGCGCTGTCCCGATGACCTACAGTTCTTCAATGAGCGCATTGAACCAAAGCTGCTCGAATCATTGAAGAACATCGTCGACAACGATTTCATCCGGCTGACGTACACCGCCGCCGTCGACATCCTGCAGAAGTCGGGGCACGCGTTCGAATATCCCGTCGAGTGGGGCCACGACCTGCAATCGGAACACGAACGGTATCTCACCGAGACGCACTTCAAGCAGCCGGTGATTCTGACCGATTACCCGCGGGCGATCAAATCGTTCTACATGCGTTGCAACGACGACGGCAAGACCGTTCGCGCGATGGACGTGCTGGTGCCGCGGATCGGCGAGATCATCGGCGGCAGCCAGCGTGAAGAACGACACGATGTGCTGGTGGATCGCATGAAAGAATGCGGCCTCAATCCCGACGATTACTGGTGGTACCTTGAACTCCGCAAATACGGCACGGTCCCGCACGCGGGCTTCGGCCTTGGTCTCGAACGCACATTGCAGCTGATCACCGGGATGGTCAACATCCGTGACTGCATCCCGTTCCCGCGTGTGCCCGGCAGCGCGGAGTTTTGATGATTCGCTTGCGATTCGCAGAACCCAGTAATCGCGATCTTGGGACTCTGCAAAGCGCAAGCGAAGATGATTACTCTTGATGCGGTTCTTCACCGCGGCGCATGCGGAACGGCGTGCTCCGCGCGATCGCGGTGACTAACGCTGAGAAGCGGAAGCTGTTCGCTTTCGCGTGGTCGAGAATCGTGTTCTGCGTGCACCGGTCGTAGTATTCCACCGGACGGCCGAGCGCGTAGGTCAGCATCTTTTCGATCACGCTGCGGCCGAAGTCGAGCTCGCGCTGCTTGAGAACCGCGGCGAGTTCTTTCGGACCATTGAACTTTCGACCTCCGGGCAATTCGCCGGTGGTATCCAGTGGCTGCGCACCGTCAGTGTCGCGGAAGCGGCCGATCGCGTCGAAGTTTTCCAAGCCGAAGCCGAGGTCGTCCATGATGCGATGACACGATGCACACGAGGCGTTGTCGCGGTGAATCTGCAGTTGTTGTCGCAGTGTCGATCCCTCCGGCGCTTTCACGGCTTCCAGTTCCGGAACATTCGGAGGCGGGGGCGGGGGCGGCGTGTTCAGCACGACTTCCATCACCCATTTGCCACGCTTCACCGGCGACGTGCGATCCGGATTCGAGGTCATCGTCATCACGCTGCCGTGCGTGAGCAACCCCAGGCGCGACGTGCCTTCCAGGCTCACTTTCTGAAATTCGCTGCCTTTAATCTCCGGCAGTCCGTAATGCTTCGCGAGCCGTTCATTCACGAACGTGTACGGTGCGTCGAGCAACTCCAGCAGGCTCAGGTCTTCCCGGATGAGATGCGCGAAGAGCCGCTTCGTTTCTTCCTTCATGTCGCTCCGCAGTTCGGTCGTGAACTGTGGGAATTTTTCGGGATCGGGCGTGATCTCATCCAGCACGCGGAGCTGCAGCCATTGCTCCGCGAAGTTGTCGACGAGGGCCTGCGCTTTCTCATCCCTGAGCATCCGCTTGACCTGCGTCTCCAGCACCTCATCGCGATGCAGTTCATTCTTTTCAGCAAGCGTGAACAACTCGTCGTCCGGCATGCTCGACCAGAGAAAATAGGAGAGTCGCGTGGCAAGCTCGTAATCGTTCAGCACGTGCCGATCGGCGGGATCGTCGGGATTGCGATCGGTTTCAATGCGGAACAGGAAATGAGGCGACACCAGCACCGCCGTCAGCGCCTGTTGCATGGCCATCTCGAACGTATCACCGTCGCCGAGCCGGGACTCAACCAGCCGCACGTAACCGTCGATTTCGCCTTCCGTGATCGGCCGCCGGAAAGCGCGCTTCATGAACGGTTTGAGATTCGTCCGCACGGCATAGTTGACGGTGACATCCGCGGATGGACGGTGTTCGACAAGCTGCCGATGCGCCGCCGGAAAGGCGGCCGGGTCGACGACCAGCGGGCCTTCAAGCTGGATCTGCTGCACGAAGAGATTGCGATCCTGCTTGTTTTTCTCGTCATAGAAGTCATTCATGAACGCGGCGGAAATCTCATGCGTGCCGCGCGACAGCGTGAGTTCTTTCTCATAGTTCTCCAGCCGGTTCTGGCTGTTTTTGACGCGGAAATCGACACTTTTCTGGCCATCGACACGCAGTTCCATCAGTGCGTCTTCGTCACCGCCGCGTTGTTGTGCGGCGCGAATACTCAGCCGATAGGTTCCCGGCAATTCCGCTTCGAACTTCGCGGAAACATGCCCGGCGGAATTGATGCCCACCACATCCCGATTACGGCTGGCGGACTTGGCGAGCGTCAACTGTCGCGCGCCCGCCGTTTGAATCTTCGGCGTGTGGGGATCGATTGCGATGATCGATTGCCGGGCGATGGAATCCGCGGCGTCGAGATACTTCTCCATCAGCAGCGGCGGCAACGAGAGGACATCGCCGATGTTATCGAACCCGTAGCCGACGTCATCGGACGGGAAATCATCCGCGGGGCGAAAGTTGACGCCGAGGAGATCGCGGACGGTGTTGTTGTACTC
>DASRYX010000601.1:0-14428 GCA_035686985.1 Planctomycetaceae bacterium
CTTGCCGCCCGGTTGCGGCCATTTCCAGTTTGGGTCCCGCACGACGAAGTTCGCGCTCAGATCATTGCCGCCCGTCGACTTCGGAAGATAATCTTCGGTCGCGCTTTTCGGGCGATATCCCGGGGCGTACATCGCACAGGGAATCCGCGGGTCGTGCGATTCCAGGCAATTCGGATGGTCCATGCCCGCACCGATTCGGCGGATCTGCACCAGCGGAGCCCGCTCCAGCGAGCGTGCCGTCAGCGACGGGGCCCGCGGGACGGGGGCCGTATCGACGGTCTCGCGCGGGGAAGTCCAGGCGGCGGCCAGACCGCCCAAGGAGAGGGCCACCAGCCCGGAGGCACACCATCCGCCCCAGCCGGCGGGAGAGCGTGTGTCTTGGATGAACGAACTCATGAACGATCCTTGGAACAGGGGCATGGACTGAGACGGAGCGCGGACCAGCCGCGGTGTTCAACATGAATCAGGGACGATGTGACTTTTGAGAACCTTAGTCACACCGGGATCAATCAGGGGTAACCCGTGCTGTTGTTGGCCAGGACCTTCGAGGTGGTCCCCGTGAACGTATCCGTTCCGGCGCCGCCATCGAGCTTCAGCATGTCGACGTTGCAGTAATTCAGCACGGTCCGGTCATTGCCGGCGCCGAGCTTCCAGTCGAACGTCGAGCCATTCACTTTCAGGACCGTGATCGTGTCGTTGCCACCGAGCAGATCGCCCGTGATCCGGATCTTTCCGGAGACACCGGGGATGGTCGCGGATGTACTGCTGACGTTGTTGAACCGGATCTTGGTTCCCGCGCCGCCTTCAATCCGCAAGTTGGTCCCCGTCAGCGAAATGGACAGCGAGTTGCCGAAGTTGTCGCCGGTCAGTGTGAGTGTCTTCAACCCGGAATTCCAGGCTGCGATCACCACGCTCGGCGGCGGCGGGGTCGGCGTCGTGGTGTCGATTTCCGTCTGAGCCGCGGTCAGCATGTCGACGGCATCGGCACACGCGTAACTCAGGTTCGTGTTGATGACATTGTCGTCTTCATCGTCGCCATCGAAACGCACAGTGCGCGGGGTCACCACTCGCAGCCAGCTTTCCAGTTGGTCGACCGTGGGGTATTGTCCCTTGCGACGTTGGTAATACTGCTGCGCGAGCATGATCAAGCCGCACGCCACCGGAGCCGCCTGGCTCGTGCCGTGGTAGGTGGATTCCGCGGTGTCGTTGGCGATCCCCGCGGCGGTCAATGCGGCACCGGGCGTGAAGATGTCGGTGCGGGTCAGCGGAGCAATGCTCGGATGCACACGCTGCGAGAACGGCGTGAAGCGGCCAGCGGCTGTCGTGCGGGCAGTCGCGCCGCCGCCGTAAAACACCGGTCCGATGTTGGCATCGTAATACGCGCCGACACTCGTCGTTTCACGGATGATCGCCGGGTAGGCCATCCCCTGCTGGCTGGTGAAGTCGAAGAAGCTGTTACCGGCGGAGACCACGATCGCGACGCGGGCAGCCCGCAGTTGTTGAATCTTCGTGACGATCGGGTCGCCGGGGAACAGGTCGGACAGCTGGTTGCTGTCGGCTCCGAGCGACATGTTGACCGCGGTGATGTTGTACGTCACACGATTGTCGAGAACCCATTGCAGTCCGGAATCGACCGCGGCAAAACTCCCGCTGCCGTTGTTCCCGAGAACCTTGATTGGCACGATGTTCGCGCCGGGCGCGATGCCTGTATGAATGCCCCGACCGACGATAATGCCACCGACGTTCGTGCCGTGGCCGTCGCCGTCAGCAGCGTTGGTAGGGCTGGCACCGTTATCAGCGGTAAAGTTGACCTGCGTGCGCACCTTGCCGACGAAATCCACGTGCGTGGTTCGCAGGCCGGTGTCGAGCACCGCGACCGTCAGTCCGGTTCCATCGACGGAGAACGTGGTGCGGGCCATCGCCACGCGAATCACGGCGTCGGTTTCCGCATCCTGCGAGCGAATCTGCGACTGCGTGAACTGACGGGCGAGATCTTTCGGGGGCGAGACCCGCGGGTAAGGATAGTTCTGAGCCAGTGCGTCCCCGCCCGAGACTCCCCAGGCCACAGCTGCCAGTGGCAACCAGGTCCCCATGGTTTCGGAAATGAATCGACTCCAGAGCCGCATGGCGCTTCCTCTTCAACAAAACGGACGATGGGCTGAAACGAACGAGCTGCCTCGTTCGTTCACCCGCGAATCGACGAACCGTGAAAAATCACGGAGGACAACTCACGACAGGCTCATGACAAGAATGGCGAAGGAAGTGGCCCCTTCCCTGTGGCAATCTCATCCGAAGACATAGGCTTTGACGGTAAGACGCCGATTCTAAAGCGGCGTGCAAGACGATTCCAAACTTTTCTTCGGAAAAATCACCGCACAGGCAAGGCTCGGCGACGCTTCACCTCTTCATTCTCGACCACGAATCAGGGTCCCCGCGGCTCGTTTTCGGCTGTCGCCGGGGATCTTCGGCGATCGCCTTGCGGACTCAACGGATGCATGCGTTCGGAAAAGTTTGCGGAAAGATCGCTCGCGAAGGATCACAGGTGAGCCTGACCCCCACGCCGGTTCTGCGGATTTCCCGCATGAACGGATGAAAGCGGGCAAGTGACATCGACTCGATCGAATGTGTTGTCGAATTGATGTCGGTTTCATCAGCGCGAGGCAGACTTTGCCGGTTGAGGAAGCCGTTTCCCGCGGATTTTGCAGGGTTACGACAGCGAATCCGTTTTCGCCGCGATTGGCACGGCCACTGCGTTACATCTCCTCTGTCGGGACGGATGACCCGCAACCCGGAAAAACCAAACCCCAATCTGAGGGAGTAGAAATCATGACTCGTTCACTTTTGACCGCGTGTGCGTTGACGATCGGCCTGTTGCTCACTGGTGCCAGCACCGCAACGGCGGGCGGGGGACATGGACACGGCCACGGTCATGGACACGGCCATCACCAGGGTCACCACAATCACCATCACGGACATCATCATCATGGCCACTACGGCCACTACGGCCATTACCGCGGCGGCGGCTATTACGGCGGCGTGATCGTTCAGCCCCAGCCGTATTACACGACTCCGTACGGCTACAACTCCGGCTATGCCTATCCGCAGTATGGATATCCGCAGTATGGATACGGCGGGTCCGGCGTGGGCTTCAGCAACCGTAACTTTTCGCTGTGGCTCGGCCGGTAATCTCCGCTGGTGATGACGGACCGCTGCTAACGAAAAAGCCCAGCCGATCTTCGACTGGGCTCTTTTCGTTGCTGCAAGAAAACTCAGTTCTGGACCGTGCTCAGCTTCTTGGTCCATTCACTGTTGGGATAGCTGCTCTGAAGTTTCGCCTCGGCTTCCAGGCCCCGTTCCGGCAGCTGGACCGTCTTCCACAGCTTTGTCATGTGGTACAGCGATTCCGCGTGGTAACCGGCTTCGCGCGGGAACAGAATGTCCACGTGCAGATAGGCCAGCACGGCTTCTTTCGCCCGGTTGAGCGACTGGAGCGCGTTGCCCTGCAGGACATACGCTTCGGCCTGAAGGGCCGTGTCTTCGGGGGAGGCGTTGAGGGTAACCTCGTCGAGCGTGGTCAATGCCTCAGCATGCTTGCTCTGCGCGATGAGCGCCCGCGCTTTCCCGAGCATCGCTTCATACTTGCGGGCGGTGTCCCCGGCGGAACTCCCCGCCGTCTTGATGGCATCATCGAAGTTCTGCACGGCTTCATCGAGTTTGTTTTCGCCGGTCAGAATTCGTCCGGACGCGATTTTCGCGGCAAGCTTCGCCTCGCTCCACGGGGCCTGTGACAGCACGTCGAACGACTTCCGGGCAGCTTCATAATCCTGCTTGGCCAGCTGCACCTGGCCGAGAAACGTGACTGAGTCATAGAACCGATAGTGATCGCTGTGACTCTTCTGGAATCCCTGCAGCAGCGTGATCGCTTCATCGCGCTTGGCAGGATCGGCGAGTGCGATGCGGGCATGCAGCCGCGCGAGAATGAAATCGAACTCGCCTTTCAGCAGGGCGTTGTCGCCCTTGGTGTCCGTCTTGCTTTTGGTGACCCGCTGCAGCGCCGCATCGAACCGGCCGGCGTTTTCGTCCGCGAGTCCCAGCTTCAGGTCCGCGGTGGCGTCATCGAAGTCGACGAGCTGCAGGTCATTCGCGGGAATGTTCACCGCGTCGCCTGTCGGCGGCTTGATAGTCAGCTCGGTCTTCGAGCCGCCGGTAATTTTTCCACCGACGCGGCCGCCGCTTTTCTTGGTGACCGAATCGACGGCGAATGCGGAACTGACCAGCAGGCCGGAACAGATCCCGGCGAACAGCAATGAACGAACAGAAACCGACATCACAGGCTCCAACAGTGTTGGTGAATTAAATGGTATGAACGTGGCGCGGCCCCTATTCCTTGGGCGGCGACGGTTTCGGTCGGGGCCGGGGTGCGGCGCTTTTGACCGGTGCGGTCGGATCGCCGGTGGCTGCTGCCGGCTTCGGTGCGGAGCGAGCCGCGGCGGCACCACCCGTCGGAGCCGCGGAAGCCGGACGCGTTCGCGGTTTTGCTGCGGGCGCTGTACCGATGGTGATCTCTGGTGCATCGGACGCGAACATTGAGTTCGCCGCGGGGATTGGCATCAGCTTCTTATGCGACTTCGCCTTGCGGGTAAACATGTACGCAATCCCGGCTCCGCCCGCGAGCAGAATCACCCCAAGGACAATGTAAATCGTGGTAGCGCTCGGTCCGGCAGCGGGTTTCGGGGCCGCAGCGGAGGCTTTCTTTTTGGCGGTGGCTGTGGCGGTCTTCACCGCTTCCTTCGGCTTGTCTTCCGCGGGAGTTTCCGTGGTCGACACCATGGCGGTTTCTGGCCGGATCCGCAGATCTTTGACCTCTTTGCCCTGATCCTTGAGCACCAGGTGGTAGGCTTCGTTGAGATCCGCGATCTGGTCTTCCGACAGGCCGCGCATCACCGCGACGGTCGCGAGAAGTTCGCCTTCGCACTTTTCGAGTTCGACGCGGCGCTTTTCCGGGCTCGTCTGACTGAGACCGAGTTCACGTCGGGTTTTCACACCTTCGACGCGGGCATCCACGAACGGCTGCATGAGTTCCAGGCGGCCGCGCTCGATTGATTTCTGGAGCTTCTGACCGAGCTGTCGCCAACCCCAGACCTTGTTCTTGCCGTCACCGTTGATGGAAATCAACAGCTTCGCGGAGTTATCCGTCGCCCCTTGCGAGCCCCAGGCCTGATACACGGCGGCGGCTTCGGCTTGGGCACGCGGATCGTTGTCACGCTCTTTGAGGACGTCGACAATCAACCGCTCGGCACCTTCAAAGTCGCGCTTCAGCCGGTAGCAGCGCACGAGTCGGACCTTCACCGCGGCGACCTGATCGGGCTTGAGAAAATCGGGCTGTTTCTCACCCATCGTCAGCAGGTCCTGGAACGAGGTACCCGCCTTTTCGAAGTATGAAGTCGCGCGGGTCTGATCCTCGGAGGTGGCTTCTCCCAAGGCGAAATAGGTTTCGCCAATCCAGCTCAAAGAGCCGAATGTCTGGCCGTCTTTGCGTTGATAGAGATCGTTGAGGAAGGTCTCGAACGAGGTCATCAACTGGTTGAACCGGTCGGTTTCCTTCGCTTCCTTCAACCGTTCGAGTTCTTCGCTCAGCAACTTGCCTAAGCCGACGTACAGATCGGTGACATCGGCCCCGGCTTCCGCACCGGCGACCTTTTCCAGCGTTTTCATCGTGTCGCGGGCTTCGTTCAGTTTGCCCGTCCCGATGTAAGCCCGCAGCAGGAGCTTGTAGGCCTCGCTGGCGAACTTCCGGCTTTGCACGCCCTTGTCGGGACGCTTGGTTTCATCGGGAACGGTGACCGCCTTGATGACCGAGTGCGGCTCATCGAGCAGCAGCTTGATGGACTCGGCATCCTGTCCCAGCGTGATCAGAATCTGCGCCTGCGTGACTTTCGCTGCAACCAGTTCCCCCGGCGCGGTCCCTTCCTTCGGAATTGTCGGCAGGAGCTTTTCGCTGCCGTTCTTCAGGAGATTGAGCGACAGCTGCTTCCATTCGGTAAGCATCTCCGGCGTGGGCTTTTCCCCTTCCGGGAAACGGTCCGCGTTCACAACCGCGGTCCAGTAAGCTTGGCCCGCCGCGAGTTGGGCATACGGGTACTTCGGATCGGTCGCGGGAATCTTGTTGTACCATTCCGCGGCGAGCACCGGCTTCTTCATCTGGCTGTAGATCTGCCCGAGCTGGATCCGGGCATCGTTTGCCTTGTCGCTTTCCGGCCACTTCACGGTGATGAGATTTGCGGCCTTGATGATGAAGCCCATGTCGGCTTCTTTTTCCTCGTTGGTCCCCTTCGCATCATTGAACGCGTTGACATACGCCGCGAGGGAGAGGAACCCGGCGTCGAGACCGAGGGATGCATCATCCTTGTCCACCGACTTAGCGACATATTCCCCGAGGATCGCCGCCTCGTAGTTCCGACGCATCAGGTAACAGACGTAGGCGTAATTGAACCGCGCGGCGATGATGCTCTTCGCATCATCGTTCTTGCCGGCCAGTCGCAAGGCAAGATCGAAGTACCCCGCGGCTTCCTTGAGCTGCGCGTTCAGGTCCTGTTGCAGCGTCTTGATTTCGTCCGCGGGCTTTTTCGCGCGAATGGCGGAGTCGAGCGCGTCCTTGCCGTCCTTGATCGGCGTGATCAGCTGCCGGCCGAGTCCGAATGCGGTGTCGAACTTGTCCGGCGTCCGTTCCTTGCCGCCGAGTTTGGTATCCAGGCGCTGTGAGAACGCCATGGCGATGTCTTTGTATTCGCCGTTGAACTTGCTGACCTGCTGCGCGTTTTCACGGGCTTCGCGCCAGAAGCGCTGGGCGTCCTGCTTGGGGAGATCACGCTTGTCGCCGAGGTGTTCATACGCCCGGGCGACTTCCCATCGGATGCCCAGTCCCACTTGCGAGCGCGATTGTGCGCCATGCTTTTTGAGCCATTCCTCGCCGAGGTCGACGACCAGCTGATGATCGCCACGCTCTTTGGTGTTGAGCAGAATCAGCTTGAAGTGCAGCGTCTGGTCTTTGAGATTGGCGAGCGAACTTTCGTTGCCGGGGTTATCCAGCATTTCGTTGTAGATGCCGAGGGCCTTCTGCAGGTCGCCCTGTTCCTCGAAGCACTTGCCCTGCATGATGCGGGCGAACAACCCGGCGACGAGGCTGCGGTGCTTCTGGTGCAGCAGCTCGAACTGATTCGCCGCTTCCCCGAGCAGACGCTTCTTTTCCGCGTCGCCGTCCGGATAGGTCTGGGCTTCTTCGTAAGTGCACTGCGCGAGTTCGATGTGCGCGAGAATCATGTTGAGTTCGGACTTCGCGCGGGCTTCGAATTTCTCCGGTTCTTTCGCCTTGTCGATGAACGTGCCGAACTTCTTCATCGCCGCTTCGTGCTGTTCGGCGGCTTTCTTGAAGACATCACGCGCGCTGCCGATCAGCGTGCGGGCACGCTTCTGATACTCGGCGCGGTTACCTTGGTTGGCGGGAACGCGCGATTGCGCGTTTTCCACCCGCGCTTTGCCGAGCAGGATTTTGGCCCGTTCGGTATTGGCGTTCGCGGCCTGCGGATGGTCCGGGCTTTCCTTGACGAACTGCTCAAGATACGCGATCGCCTGATCGAGCTGTTCGATCTGCTTTTCCGGGCTGCGCGTGTTCGCCGCGCTCGCGAGCAAAGTCACCGCCTTTTCGTACGGAATAACCTGCTTCAGGTCATTGGGAATCCCCGGCCGGGCCGCGAGCTGATCGAGATAGATCAGTGCATAATCGTAATACTGACGTTCCCGCAGGCCAGCGAGGAACTCGTTGTAGGGTTCCGCGGCGGAGGCCACGAAGACGCTGCCGCCGATGACGGCGACGAGCGTCCACAGACGCAGGGCGAATTTCATGGGGAGTTAACCCTCATTGTGATAGTCGGAAGGCCAGACAGGAGACTCGTCGCACCAGCAGCGGCGGGCGAGAATTTGATCACTGTCAGCATACGACGCTCCGCGGCACAATGGCAAGCCGCGAGAATTCCCGCGAAGTGCAAAGTGAAGAGTGAAAAATGCAAAGTGCAAAAGGGATGACGGAGAGACCGTGACAGTTGTGCGCGAGTCGGATACGTTGCACCGCCTTTCCCATTTTGCACTTTTCATTTGCATGGCTCACTTTGCACTGCTTTCACCCTTCGAAGTTTCGGATAGCGTATGCCTGCTGATGACATTCCCGAGGGTTTGTGGCGGAACCGCAGCTTCTGGGGATTGAACCTCACGCAGTTTCTCGGCGCGTTCAACGACAATCTGTTCAAAGAACTGGTGCTGCTGCTCTGCGTCGAGCATCTGAAAGAGAAGGGGGGCAGCGATCTGCAGGGCTTGGCGAGCGTGCTGTTCGCCGTGCCGTTCATCTTCCTGTCCGGACTCGCCGGGCACCTTGCGGATCGGCATTCCAAGCGGACGGTGCTGATTTCCTGCAAGATCGGCGAAGTGCTGATCACGCTGTTCGGAATGGCGGCCCTGGCCAGCGGGCGGATTGATCTGCCGCTGGCGGTGTTGTGCCTGCTCGGTGTTCACAGCGCGTTTTTCGGCCCGGCGAAATACGGCGTGCTGCCGGAAATCGTCCATCCGAATGATGTCGGCCGCGCGAACGGACTGATGCTGATGATCACGTTTCTCGCGATCATTCTTGGTCTGGCGACCGGCGGCGCAGCGGTGCGCATCGGCCAGGAATTGCTGCACGATCAAGTCTGGCCGGTGAGTTTTCTGTGTGTGATCGTGGCGGTTGCCGGGTGGTTTGCGGCGACGAAGATCCAGCCGTTAACGCCCATCAATCCCGCGCTGCGATTCCGGGCCTCCGATATCTTTTTGACGCGCGATACGGTGTCACTGCTGTGGGCACGGCGCGATCTGCTGGGTTGCCTGCTCGCGTCAACGACATTCTGGTTTGCCGCGGGGATGGTCTACCCGCCGGCGATCAACCGTCTGGGGATCGATCAGTTGCTGATCGGGCCGTTGTGGACTGGTTGCCTCGCTGCCAGCA
The DNA here is from genome assembly GCA_035686985.1 of Planctomycetaceae bacterium. Lineage (GTDB taxonomy): Bacteria > Planctomycetota > Planctomycetia > Planctomycetales > Planctomycetaceae > DSVQ01. Next base: position 9,032 of record DASRYX010000601.1, read on the forward strand.
CGGGGTTGGGGATCGCCGTTGGTTGCGCCGTGGCGGGGAAATGGTCGCAGGGCGGTAAGGGGGGCGCGATCGCCCGGATCGGGGTGTGGGGACTCGCCGGGTGTCTGGCGATCCTCGCGGTCCCGGGGCCGAACCTTGGACAGACGTTGCTTGGTGGAATCGGGTCGGCGGCAGCGCTAGTCGGCGTGGGCTTTTTCGCGGGGCTTTTCAGTGTGCCGATTCAAACCTACCTGTTGACGCAGGCACCGGCCGATCAGAAGGGGCGGATCATCGCCGCTCTGAATCTAATCAACTGGACCGGGCTGGCGTTGTCCGGCGTGTTCTACGCGCTCGCAGACATGGTCCGCAAACAGTTCCATCAACCCCCGGCGATGCTCTTCGCCTACGCCGCGGTGGTGTTGCTCGCCTTGGCCATCGTGTACCGCCCACCGCGATTCCGTGGCGAGCGGGGGGACGTCAGTCCCCTCGGTGATTGAACAGCGACCAGCCCGCAGCGCCAGCAAGGGATTTCGATCACTCGCGGAAAAGAATCCCTTGCTGGCGCTGCGGGCTGGTAGTTCGATCCGGGGCCGCTCAGAACAATCCGAGAATCGGACTTGCTTCGTAGATGTGATGCGGGCGTTTGAGATCGTCGTACCACGCGGTGGTGTCCGGCAGCCCGAGAGCCGCGTACATGGTGGCGGCCATGTTTTCCGGCTTTTGTGCGTCGCTGGCGGGATAGGCGCCGATCTTGTCCGACGCGCCGATCACGCGGCCGCCCTGCACGCCACCACCGGCGAAGAAGACCGTCTGCACCGCGCCCCAGTGATCGCGCCCCGGCAATTTGTAGTGCTGCGGCAGGTGCGTCACCTTCGGCGTGCGACCGAATTCCCCGGCCATTACGATCAGCGTGTCGTTCAATAACCCCGTGGCATTGAGATCATCGAGCAACGCCGAGAGGGCTTTGTCCGTCGGCGGAAAAAGCTTGTCTTTCAGATGCGGAAACGCCTCGCCGTGAGTGTCCCAGGTTTCATTGTTGCCGAGGTTCACCTGCACAAAGTTGACGCCGGCTTCGACCAGGTTGCGGGCCATCAGCAGCGACCAGCCGAAGGAATTGCGGCCGTAACGATCCAGCTGTTCCGACTTCGCGCTGCGCACGTCGAGGATCTGTTTGATGCGCGGGTCAGTCAGAAACGACACCGCTCCCTGCTGCGAGCGGACGAACGAATGCTCGTCATTGATGGAGTCGGTCCCATCGGGGTGCTGTTCGAGGTTCCGTAACAGCGCCAGGCGGTGATCGAGCCGGTCGCGCGAGATGCCATCGGTGAGCGTGATGTCCGGAATGCGGAAGTCCCGTTTCCCGCTGATGATGTTCGGGCGATCCTGATGATCGAAGGCGTAGTCTGGATAAGCCCCATAGCAGACCGATTCATACGGCGCGGCTTCGATGAACCACGGATCACGCCGCGGGCCCATATGCCCGGCGAACTGCCCGGGAATCACCCGGCGCGTGGTGTGAATCAGCTTTTCCGGCAGGACGACGGCCGGCGGTAAACCATTTCGCGGCGGCGTCACAGCCCCGGCCACCGCGGCGATCGACGGCCAGTCGCTCGGCTTCGGTTGAGCCGGATCGAACCCCGGCGGCAGCATCGTCCGCCCGGTCAACATGATGTGATGACCTGCCGAGTGATCATTCGTCGGATGGGTCAACGACCGGCACAACGACCACAAATGACTGCGCTGTGCGAGCAACGGCAGATGTTCGCAGACCTGCAATCCAGGCGTTCGCGTGGCGATGGGCTGAAACTCCCCACGCACGTTGTCCGGTGCGGAGGGTTTCATGTCAAAGCTGTCGTGCTGCGCCAGTCCGCCGGAGAGGAAGATGTAAATCACGGACTTCGACCGGCGTTGCGTCGAAGCGGCGAAGGTCCATGACGGCGCGGCACTGGCCGCAAGCAATCCCGCCGCCCCGGTTTGCAACAAGTCGCGACGATTCAGCGTGTCTAGCGGCATAACGAAGACCTTTCGCACGTCGTGAGGACCGACTTTGCGCTCCAGTCTTCATATCGGATCGCTCGCCCGAACGCAACACCCCGCATTGATGCGTTGTGCCACCCAATCCATTCTCGTCACGCGTTGACCGCTAGGCGGTTGAGTTCTCCGGGTCGTACAGTTATGGTGCAAATCTGTTCCCTGTCTGTCCGTTCCCTTCGAGGCGCTCTCTTCCACGAAAGCGAGCTGATCATGAGCGATCCGTGTACACGTCGACGCTGGATGCAGGTCACCGGAGCCGTGGGAGCGACCACATTTTTGTCATCGGTTGCCACCGCGCAGCCACCATCGAGCCCTGCGGCTTCGGCAACTGCGCAGCGGCGAGTGAAGCTGGAGAGTCTGAAGTCCGGGACGATTCACGCCGAGGCCGATGGCAATCTAGCCATCAACATCTCGGAAGACCGGCTCGCCACAACCATCATCTTCGATTCCTTGGTCGCATCTTCAGCCGGCTGGTCTGCCCCGGTGGATGCCAAGAAAAAAGTAGCCGATGCGAAAGACAAGAAGAATCCCCGGCCACCCGTCAGTAAGAAAGTCGAGCCGTCATGCGCGATCACGCATCTGAATGTCGACTGGTCAAATCACGCGGATAATACGCTTGTGGGCTTCAGCATCGATGTCCTGGGGATTACCAACCTCGGATTGGACTGCTCAGCGACGCTGATGCTTTCCTTCGGCGGGAAGACCTTCACGCACGAATTTGCAGGACCGTTGAGCGCGAATCAGCCACCGGCGCCACCCGCGCCCGCTCCGAATAGTCCTGACGCCATCCCGACGAACACGGGAGATTTTGCCCTGCGATTTCTGGTCGAGGCGCCGCTCGCGAAGAAAGAAGTCCATTCCTCGTCCAAGCTGACGGCGGTGATCACAGCGCAAGGGGGCGGTTACGTCGACGATACAGCGGTCATTACGATCGATTCGATCGACATCGAAGCCGCGTTCAAGAGTTTCCTGCCTGATCCCCTTCCGGCAGCGGCGGCGAGTCCGGCTCCGCGATCTAATCCGGCTTCCCCGCAACGGGCAAGTTAAGCCGTAACAGTCCGGGCCGGCGTCGTTGGGTAGACGAAGGTCTGCGCAACGACGCTGGCGCCGGCTTGAGATTTCTTGAGTCGACGCGGAACCAGGCGGTTCTTATCGCACGACGCAGAGTTCGTTGTGGATACGGCGCAGGCCCTGTAATCCACGCAGCGATTCCTGCGCGACTTGCTTCAGGTAGTAGCTGCGGACGCGGCCGGTGAGGCGGACTTCATCGTCCGTCACCTGGGCCTCGACGTCGCGCGACCACCAGAAGCGCTCGTTTGTTAAACGTCGCGAAACCAGTTCCGCGAGCGAATGCGGGCCGTGAAGAATGTAGTGCGCTGACATGATCGCGATGTCCGAGGGGAAGCGGGTCTCGTGACACCGAACTCAGGGCTTCCTTGCGAGCATCGGCGTCCACGCAAACCTAGTTCGCGATCGCTGTCATCGCGCGAAATTTTGGCCAAAAAAATCTGCGCGTGCGACCGGATCCGCAGCTTCTGCCGGTCACGCATCTCATTGAGCAAACGGCAGTTGTCGCCACTATTGGGGGGCCCGCTCGGCAATTCCTGCCGCGGGCTTGACCCAAAATCACGATTCACATAGAAATCCGCCCGCTCGCTGACGCCGGGGCCATCACAATCGGCAGAAGCGGCCACCTCTCCCAGCACATCACGTCCATTGAATTTCCCGTCCACGTCTTCACGTAGGAAGAGGCCCATGCTTCGTTTTTGCAAGGCTGCTGCTCCGTGGTCCGCCGGCTTGGCGATGGTGCTCGCATCGAGCACAGCATCCGCTCAGTTCTGGCGATCAGCGTTCGGCGGCAACAACTGCGACTGCGCCCCGGCAGCCGCGTCCATCTCGTCGGTGTCGTACCAGTCGGCTCCGGCCGCCATGGCGTGCTCGGTCTGTGCCCCGGTGGTGCAGGCCGTCTCGTGTGCACCTCCAACACAGGCGGTAATGCAGACCGTCTACAAGGAAGTTCCCGTTGTGGAACACGTCGCCGTCAAGCAGACGGTGAAGAAGCCCATTGTTGAGACCGCATGGGTCGATCAGCCCGTCACCGAATACCGCCAGGTTTCGGAAATGCGGACGATGGACGTTCCCACGGTCCATTATCAGGACGTGCAGGAATGTCAGACCGTCACCAAGAATATGGGTTACTGGCGGACGCAGAGCATTCCGAACCCCAAAGCCAATCCGTGTGAGTACAACCACATGCCGGGGTTCAGCGGCTGGATGACGCGGCAAAGCGTCGAACTCCGCAACGCCTTCACGCCGAACTACACGACCCGTCGTGAGTATGTTCCGCAGACGATCGTGCAAGCCGTGCCGGTCACACGCCGGATGGCGGTGCAGGGCACCAAGCAGGTGTCGTACAACGTCTCCTCGATGGTGCCGTACCAGACGACGCGCAAGGTCGCCGTGGCCAGCACCAAGTGGGTTGACGAAGAAGTCACGGTGATGAAGCCGCAGACCGTCATGAAGACGATGGCGGTGGGTCGCCAGATCGCCTACCTGCCGGTCGGTGCCGGAACCGGGACCGCCTCGGCTTTGCAACCGTCGCCGGACGCGATCGGCAGCAGCCTGACCCCGACGCAGAAGGCTCAGAGCACCGACAAGCTGCAGCAAGCCAATCCGAACAACCCGACCGATCGCCGCATCAACGCGGTGGATCCGCAGCCTCAGCATCAGCGGTCCAAGCTGGTGCCGACGGGCCTGCCGAAGATCGATGACCAGGATTACGCCGATCTGCCGGTGAATCTTGGCAAGCCTTCGACCGACGTCAAATCGTTCGCTGTTCCGACCGCAGCCCGCTTCAACCAGTGGGTGGCCCGCGGTGCGAAATCTCCCACGCCGTCCTCAGTGCCTTCGGCGATCAGCGTCGCCGACACCGACCGGCCTTAAAGACGACCTAGTCGTCTCATGTCTGCCGATTGACGCTCGACTCCTCGCGGCCCCGGTTTCACACCGGGGCCCGTTTTTTTAGGGTAGTTGTCAGTAGCCAGTTGTCACTGGTTAGTCGAGAAGTCAGACGCAGTGATCCACGCTTACGGTTTTGCGTCCCGTGCGGATCGCTTCACTGATCAGAACCCCGGCTTGGGCGTTCCGCCTTTCGGGGTTCCTCCTTTTGGCGTCCCGGCTTTGGGTGTCCCCGTTTCTGTCGTCGACTTGGGTTGGTTCAGCCGCAGCACGCCGCGGAAACCCACGTCAGGCAAGGTCGCGGACATATCCGCCGCCGCACGATGCCACATCGCCCAGTCATTTCCGGCGCCTTTGATGACCCGCTGACTTCCCATCGCCGCGGATTTAGGACCTGTCCAGTTGCGCAAGGCCTTGGTCGCCGCT
>DASRYX010000602.1:0-3052 GCA_035686985.1 Planctomycetaceae bacterium
CAAACAGCAGATTGAATTTGTTGGACGCGGTGATGCGCTGCTGGAGTTGTTCAGCCTCGTATTTCCCAAGTTCACCGGGGAAGGCTTCAGCAAGTGCGGCGATGTCGCGACGAGGGCCGCTCACGACGCGAAACTCCAATGAGACTTGTGCGCTGAGTTCGCCGCGGAGTTCATTCAGGGCGTCGGCAATCTTCTCATGGACCGAAGACCTTTGACGAATCGCTAATGAAAGGGTCTTCTCGGCGGATTGGATCGAACCACCTCCGTTCCAGACGTCCTCACCAGTCGAGGCCCGCAGATAGCGCATCAAGGCGGCAAACTCCGGTTTGGATTGGTCGCCGGGTGGCAGCGGGACCACAAGATCTGCCACGGGGTAGACGCGAACTTCCAGCACCTCATCTCGGAGATTGACGCCGTTTCGGCGTTCGTCGGCTTGCAGGTTTACTGACAGCGTCATCACCGCCACCATCGCACAATACATCCACCGCATGGCATCGCCCCCTGAGACTCGTTTCAGACAACGTGACTGTGGAGTGCTATCCCACACGAGAAAAACGGTCAATTGCAACTCCGCCGCGTCTTGACGAGTCGGCCTTGACCCGTTGAAGTGACGCAATCATGAAACGCTGGCTGGCACGATGTCTTGTGGCAACTCTCGGGTGTGGAGCCCTGGCGGTTCTGTCGCTGTTACTTTCCACGCTGCTTTCCGCGGGTGGCGATGCGAGCGGCGCGAAAGCTCTGCAGATCACTGCCCTGATTCTCAGTGCCGCCGGGGGATTGGGCCTGATCACGCTCGTGGTTCTGTTGTCGTGGGCGTCGCTGCAACCGTCGCCAGTCTCGACGCCCCCGAGTTCCGATCCCACACCGTCTTGACGGATGCTCTTCCAGAAAGCGCCGCCGAGATGCCCATCAAGTTCCGCTGCAGTTATTGCCGTCAGTTCCTGGGAATCGCACGGAGCCGTGTGGGCAGCATCGTGGATTGTCCGACGTGCGGACGATCGATTCGTGTACCCGGGACCGATGGCGTCGCCGCGCCGCTGCCCGCGCCGGAACTGGACCGGGAAGACACACATCTCGCGCGAGCGCTTGATGAACTCGCTGCCCTCGCAGACGCACCGGTGAACCGCCCGGCGATCGCGACGGCGGACGATATCAGTGACGAGGCGGAAATTCCGCAGCCGTTGCCGGAACCTGAGCCGGTCGAACTCCCGATGCCGATCCGCATGGCCCCCGCGACGGTTCCGGAACCATTGTCTGTCGCCGAGGACGTTGACACGCGGGCTGATCTCGAAGCGCTGTTGCAGCCCGTTGCAGTGGCGGAAGTTTCGCGCCCTGCGACTCCGCTGGTCACGCCGCTGCTGCTGCTGTTGTTGGCAGCGATCATTCCCGCCTCAACGATGGCCGTGGGCATTGCGATCGGATCGGCGATGATCCCGCGAACACCGGTCGCGACTGTTCCTGCGGCGGTGCCGGAACCGGTGGTTGCCTCGGTCACCGTGTTGGAAGGTCGCATCACCTACCAGACTGCGGACGGGGAAGTGCGGCCGGATGCTGGAGCCGTCGTGATCGCCGTGCCCGAAACTTGGGAGGGACTGCTGCGACTATCGCCGATCGGACTACGGCCGGGAGATGCGGAGAATGACCAAGCCGCGGCTATCGTCATGGCGAGTGGATTCGGCGGGGGTGCCGCGAGAACCGATGATGCCGGACGTTATCGCGTCGCAATTCCGACCGCCGGACGTTTCCGCGTGGCGATTTTCTCGCGGTTTTCGGAACGAGCCGATAGCGCTCCGCTGGCCGGCGACGTTCGCGACGCGCTCGCGTCCTTCCTCGCAGATCCCGAGGCCACCGTGGGGCGGCGGGCGGTGCGCGTGACGTCTGTCACCATTTCCGCCGACAAATCCACGGCTCTCGATCACGGATTCTGATTTCGTTCACCAGCGTCGCGGGCGGGATCACTTCATGGTTAAGATGTGGGGCCAGCGAACGTTTTCGTCGTTGTACTTACTCCTCGCCATCGTGAAGATTTGAACATGATTTGCGTCAGTCTGGCGCGAACCCGACATAAAATGGTGACGCTCGAACACCAGGCCCTCGCCGATCGCGGGGCGGAACTGGTGGAGTTGCGCGTCGACTGGCTGCAGCGCGAACCGGAGTTGAAAAAACTTCTGGAAGGCCGCCCGACGCCCGTGGTTTTCACGTGTCGCCGTCCCGCCGATGGGGGTCGCTGGGCCGGAACCGAAGAGCAACGCCAGACGCTGCTGCGGTCCGCGATTGTCGCCGGCGTGGAATACGTCGATATCGAGCGCGATATCGCACCGAAAATCCGCCGTTACGGAAAAACGAAACGGATCATCAGCCACCACGATTTCAACCAGACGCCGGACGACGTCGAAGCGATCTACGCCGAGATGGTCGAGATGGACGCCGACGTGATTAAAATCGTGACGATGGCGAATTCGCCGCGGGACTGCATCCGGCTGCTGAAACTCTGCAAAGATGCGAAAAAGCCGACGATCGCCTTCTGCATGGGCGAGTTTGGACTGCTCAGCCGTCTGCTCTGCGGTCGCTACGGGGCTCCGTTCACCTACGCCACGTTCAGCAAAGAGCGGGAAATTGCGCCGGGGCAGTTGTCGTTTGAGGAAATGAAGCACCTCTACCACTACGACAAGATTACCGCGAAAACGCAGATCTTCGGAGTGCTCGGTGACCCCGTGGGTCATTCGCTCAGTCCGCTACTGCACAACACGGCGATGCGGGCCGCGAACTTTGACGGCGTCTACCTACCGTTGCGAGTTCCGCCGGATCAGTTCGCGCGGACCCTCGAAGATTTCGAATGGGTCGGCGTGAAGGGTTACAGCGTCACCATCCCGCACAAAGAGGCGGCCTTGGCCAAGGCCACGCGGTGTGAAGAGATCGTGCGTCAGATCGGCGCGGCGAACACACTGGTCAAGCAGGGGGGCGAGTGGTGGGCCGACAACACCGACTACACGGCCGCTCTGGAAAGCCTGCACACCGGCTTCCGCGATCAGGAGATTCTCGACGGCAAAAA
>DASRYX010000603.1:0-4116 GCA_035686985.1 Planctomycetaceae bacterium
GAACCCGTAGATTTCGTCCATGATCTCGCGAACCATGACCTCGCGGTCTTCGCCCGAGAGATTCACCGACTGCTGCGAGCAGAGGTGCGCCGCGAGTGAGCGGAGTTGCGAACGCAGTTCGCGTTCGGGCAGTTCGCCGGCTTTGGACAGGTCGATCGCGTCCACCATCTGGCGATGCAGACGCGTTTTCAGCATCTGGAACGCTTGACGGGGATCTTGCATCGTCGGAGCAGCGGATTCGGCAATCATGGTGTCCGCAATCTCTGGGCTTAGTGGATCAATTCGAGTCGGTACAGGTAGCGGTTGCCGTCATCGGTCGTGGTCGGCGCGGTTTCGGCAATCGCCATGCGGGATGTCATTACGGTCGGCTGGACAATCACCTGGCACCGGCCGTCGGGCAAGTCATTCACGGCCAGAACACGAATCGCCACCAGCGCAACGCAGGTCGTCTCGTGATAACCGTTCTTCCCCACGGGAGTGGCCTGGTCATACAGCAGGGCGATGCGTTGGGAGCCGAGATGTTCTTCCAATGCGGTCCGCTCGCGGCTGTCGAGTTGCGGCAGCGACGAAAACGCTTTGCTACCGTCGAGCCGAATTTCGCCGTTGTGCTTTTCGAGCTGTTCGTGCGTGACGCCGGTGAGAATCTGTTGCTCGACGAGCGCCGGATCGAGGTCATTCCCGAGATCAAGCAACTGCACATTGGCGTCGGACGCCGGGGCGTTGCGTTTCGCGGTGATCAGTGACAATTCGGGGATACCGTCGGCTTCACTTGTGACTTCCCGGCGGTCTTCGTCATAGCCGTACTGATCGCGTCCCTGCCGATCTTCAATGGCGGTTTGCCACGTGTCTTTGCGTTTGCCGCTGGGGTCCAACTTCCAGATGCCGAGCGGCAGCACCGGCGCGGCGACATCATCGAACGGACGGACTCCCACGATGTGATTGTTGAGCCGGACCGACACATTCACCGCGACATCGCCGTACGGCTTGCGGGTCAGTTCTCGCATGAACAGGGCGACCGGGTTGCCACGGAACCGCGTGCGCTGGGCCTGAATCCACACTTCCGACGGGTCGCGATCGGTTTCGACTTTCTCGTCGGGTTGACCGGGAACTGTCGACCGTTGCCATTTCACAAACCGAACATCGCCGCCGTTGGCATCGAGGCTGACCGGTCCGCCAGCGACCAAATTCTCTGCGGCGATTTTTCCCGCAGCTTGCCGCGCGTGAGTCAGCAACAGCGATGAGTCTTCCGCTTCGGTCAATTTCGCATCGACCGTGAGTTCTCGTGCGGCAGCAAAGGCGGCAGCTTCCGCGGCCGCGGTCAGTTCGAGCTTCGCGCTCGAAAGCCACAGCCGATCAACAATCAACGCGATCCCCAGCATCGCCACCAGCAGCGCGACGGCGACCATCGGCGTCGTCAGGCCGCGACGGCGGTGATTCGGGCGCGGTGAAGGTCGGCGTCGATCCATCGGCGTCACATCGAGGGGAAAACGTTGTGCCGGGGATTAGCGACCGAACGGCGGTCAGGGTCTCCGCACGCGCGAAGCCGTCACCGCCGTGAAGTCAGCCACAGATCAGTTCGGAATCGGAATCGGGCGGGCGGCCGTCGGTGCGGAACGCGATGCCGGCATGTCGACCGGGTTCGGAACCGAGCGTTCCACCGACGGCGACGGGATGCCCGGGCTGGTGTTGCTCGGGGCCGGAGCCGGTGCCGGGGCGTTGCTCGTGCCCCCGCTCGGCAGGCGATAGTCGTCGCTGTAACGGCCGCTCGACGACCCCGAGTAATCACTCTGCGGTGCACCGAAGTACGTCTTGTAATCGAAGCCGGCTCGGCCGTAGGCACCGTTGTTGAGCCCATCCAGCCGTCGACCGCGATCGTTGAAGTAGAGAGTCCCGCGACCGGCACCGCGATACGTTTCGGTGACGAACGGTTCCTTTTCCGGTTCGCCGCGCTTCAGGCCGAGGATTTCATACAGCGTGACGCGGTCGGAATTGTTGAGCGCGAGACCGCCGTTGCCTTTGCCGTTCGGATTGTAGGTCAGCGTGAGATGGCCACGATCTTTCGCGAGCACGATGATGTTCGATTGCCCTTCGGACAGTTCAAGCGTCACGCGATTGCTCTGCCGATCCACGCGACCCTGGGTCACGCTGCGGTTGATCGCGAGAATCTTGACGCCGTCGAACAGCTTCATCGTCAGCCCGCCCTGAAAGCGGTCGTCCGCGTTTCCGGAGGCCTGATAGGTGAAGAGAACGTCCACGTATTGGCTGGGTTTGATGAGACCATCCACCATCGAAGTGCTTTCGCCGACTTCGACGGAGACAGCCCGCATGCCTTCCGCAATATCGAGCGGCGGTTGTTCGCCGGGTTGATACAGGTGGTTGGCGCGGATCGGTTGAGCGGCCTTGATTGCCTCTTTGGCAACGCGACCGACGATCACGCGGTTGACCAGCAGCATGTCCCGTTCGAGCTTGTCGGACGGGTAGGGGCCCTGGCCGAGATGGTTCTCGGTGACGACCGTGCCCGCGGGGATGTCCGCGACAGCCATAGGAATGTTGCGCGAGCCGGGAGCCGGTGGCGCATCCGTCCGGGCCAAGGCGTTCTTGACCACGTAGGCGGCAACCAGCACTCCCACAACCCCGAACATGATCAGCGTCAGCAGGGCGGGTGTTAAACGTCTCACGAAAACTCTCCCCGGCGATCACGCCGCGTCGCGTTGGATGCTCTGGTTCCACCCACGGTCAACCGGCGCGATCACCGCCCCGGCCGCTGAGACTCCATTACCCAGCCAAGCTACTCGCGCACCATGCGCGTCTCGGAATACAAATTACGCCCCGCGAGTCCGACGCCGATCGGCCATAGCAGATCGGGCGCCGCCGACTGCATCGGCACTTCGACACCGACCCAGACCACATCGCCCGGGTACTCGCCCACATCACCCACGACACGCAGTTGCCGCTGCAAGCCGACCGGCAATGTGCGTCGAACATCGCGTTCCACGTCATCGAGTGTTGCACCGGGGAGGGACGCTTTCCGCGCACCGACCCGGCTGGCTTCCACGACGAGACTGCGGGAATAAAACAGCCACGTGAACTCGAACAGCCCGAACAGCACCACGCCCAGGATCGGCAACGTCAGCACCAGTTCCATGCTCAAGACCGCGCGCCGTGGGTGTCGGCGAGCAGCAGGACTGCGTCGGCGGGCGTGCAGAGAGGAAATCATGGAGCCGGTTGGTGTGGCGCGGGTGCATTCGGCTTCGGACCCAGTTGTCCGCCTTTCACCACGGTGGCATCCGCCAGCATCACGATCCACGCGGCGATGGCCAGAGGCACCGCAAACGGGACGGCGTGACGCGGGCGAACTTTCACCGCAGTCAGGGGCTTGCTCTTGGCATCGGTATTTGCTGCCGCAGAGTGCGGTTTCTTCAAACCGCGGAATCCAAAGCGGAAAAACGCGATCACCGATACAACCAGAAAGTTGAGCGCAACAATCGCCGTGCTCACGATCATGAGATACAGCGTCATTTTGAAACCGAGCCAGACGCTGATCGCACCCATTAGCTTGGTGTCACCCCCGCCACCCCCGGCGATCATCCACAGCGCGAAGTACGTGCCGAAACCAAGGAGAAAGCCGTAGAAGCCGTCCAGCAATCCCGCGGGACCGTGGGCCCAGAACTGATAGATCCACCCGGCCGCGAAAAACGGCAGCGTGAGCCAGTTCTTGATCCGGTGATACCGCAAGTCGGTATACGCGGCGACCGTGGTGAGGATCACCATCGCAAGCACGAAGGCCGTGTGCTGGGGAGTCCAGAAATCCATCGAGGGGTACCTCTTGCCGAAAGCGCAATTCATCTGGCGGCGCTGACTCCGTTAGTCGCCGCGCATCGCAAAACAGTCAATCTCCTTCAAACTTAGCTCACGATCCGGCGAGGAATCGGAGTCTTCCCTTCACTGTCGCGGATCGAAAAACTTCGCCAAGTCGATTCCCGCGGCAAAATCAGCAGCGGTAAAGAAGTTCCGGCGAGGTTTCGGGTTGTGACGATTGCACCGGCAAAATGATTTCTGCCACGCCCGTCGTTCGCCTGCCGAAGTGCGCCAACTGCGCTCCGAGTTGGCATAATC
>DASRYX010000604.1:0-18032 GCA_035686985.1 Planctomycetaceae bacterium
AGTCCGACCCGAACTGCAGTTCGCCACGATGACGGCTGCTCATGGTCGGCCTCCCTGTTGTGGCGATGATGGCCGCTCAAGTGTGAACTCCGTGTCGGCTCGCAGACCGCTGCGCGTGACCAACGGGGCAAGTCGATCATAGATCTGATTACCGCCGGGGCTGATCACAAATTTCAGCGACGGAATCCAGAAGAAGCCCGTTGCTGCCGGACCCCATGATGTGGCGTGTTCATCGATCGCTGACAACAGGTAATCGAACAATTCGTTCCGCGATGCCCCTGGGCGAATGGGGATGATCAGTTGATTCGCGACGATCATCTGCTCGGCATCGACGCGGATCGTGACCGACTTCTCCACGCCAATGTTGGCGCCTTCCTCGAATTGGCCCCAGCGACGGCGCTGCAGTTGTTCATAGGGGATATCCTGCCCGTTCCCGCGCCGTGGGCCGCGCGCGACACGCTGTTCGGGGTCCGTCGGTGGCGGTGCCGTCCGGGAACGACTTGCGGACCGCGCGGGTGTGGGTCGCGGTGGCGGCGCGACGCGTTGCGGTGCGGTCCACTGTTCGTGCTCGGAGTCAGTTGCAGCCTCCGCCGGTGCGAGCTCAGGTCGCTCCGATGATGGGCTGTCGTTCTGTGCTGGTGCTGAGGCCGCTTGGCGAGTGCCGGTGCCGCGCACAGTTCTCGGAGTTGTTTCGGAAGCCGCGGGGCTGGGGGGAATCGATGATTCCTTTCGCGGCGAGGAACTTCCGCCACCGCCGGACGGCGTTCCGGATCCTGCCGTGCCCTTGTTCTTGTCACGACGATGTTCCAGCCCGCCGAAGCGGCTCGGGTCTTCCCAGCTGCGCGAACCGACTTCCTCGGTCCGCGGTTCGAGATCCGTCAGCTCGAAGCTCTTTCCTGTCCCGTTGCGGGGGCCACGTTGAGCCGACGGTGTATCGCCCGGCAGAAATGTTCCGGGTTGTACGCCTGCGGTCACGGGCCCCTGGCCTGTTGATGACCGGCCTTCTCCCGGAACCCCGCGCACCAGACTCGCCGGACCGGAATCACCATCCAGTCCCCCCGGCCCCCGCGCACTGCCACCACTTCCGCCGGTGACCGACTCGCGGTTGGCGAGCATGCTTTCTACCGCCGCACGACACGCCGCTTGAGCGCCGACATCCACCGCGGGCCATTTCAGGTCCACATCTTCCGCGACGAGTTCATAGCCGTGCTGCTGTTTCAACGCCTGCAGCAGCCGTACGGAGACGTAGTAACCCAACGTGCCGCTTGGCCGCACGATCATCAGCACATACGGTTGATGATCAGCGGACACGGTCCCTTGCTGCTGGTTGAACTGGTTCCAGTATTGCGTGAGGGCGGTGGCCCCGGCGAGCAACGGGTTCTGCCGCTCGCTGAAACCTTCGATGTCTCCCGCGCCGATGAACACATCTTCGGGAACGAACCGGAAGCCGGTGGCCGTGACTTCAATGAGAATCGGCCGACGGGTGGTGCCGGACTTGCCGTCATATGGAACGATCGAATATTTCCCGGCATCCGCGCGTTGCTGATCGGAGACCGCTTTGATCTGTCGCCGTAGCCCGAGGATTCGCTGTTCGAGTTGCAGCCGCTGCTTGTCTACGGAGCCCGATTGCATCGACCCGACGGCGACGCGCCCCGTGAGGCTGCCGAGTTTCTGCTCAAGTCCCTGCAATTCCGCCAGCATCTGCTGCTGCTTCCGTTCCGCGGCGGTGGTCAGCAACGTCTGACGTTGCAGGTTGGCTTCCCACTCGTCGCGATCTCCCTGCAACGACTGGATCCGCTGTCGCCATTGATCGATCAGCGCCGTCTGTTCGGCCGCGCGGGCCGTTTCACGTTCCTGAGCGCGAAGCTCGGCCGCGGTTGGTCCCGAGGGTTCGAGTTCCGCCAAGGGACGCGGTGGCTCCATCGGGGTCGGCGATGGTTCGGGAGCCACCAGAATCGGTACGGGTTCTGTGCTCGGCAACTCACTGGTTCGCGCTTCGGCGGCGCGAGCGCGGGCCATCGCGACTTGGGGAATGCGTTTGCTGGTAATGAGCAGCAAAAAGATGAGCGCACCCATCACGCTGACGAGGACCGCCAGGAACGGGAAAAGCTGAATCGCCGGATGAGCCGAATGGGGCCGTGCCATTGCCGCGCAAGTTTAAGTGCGAGTGTTCAAACCGATTCCAACATCCATCAATCGGCAGAATGGGTAAGGTTGATGCAATCGGACTTCTTTGCCAACAGGAACCGGAACCGCAGCTTGGACGGCTGACGTGTCGCAACTTCCAACGGACAAAGATGATGGCGACGATCCATGCAGATGGAGCTGAGATTGGCCGTGCCGACCCTTCGCATCGCAAAGCGGCGGACTTTGCCGAAAACCTGATTCCTGAACCGTGTTTTGCGCTGTGCCGGGTTCAATTTTCAGTTGCGAATTCCCCCTGCCCGCGGCCGTTCCCTATCCCCTTTCGCAATCACTGTTTAATCTATGGCGGAGGGATCGCTCTCGTTCCAGGAAAGGCTGCCCGTTGAAACGTCGTGCCGAGGACCTCGCCGCCGCCCGCGAAGTGTTGGGCTACCTGAATTTCTCAGGAGGACGCCCCGATCCGTCGTTCCAGCGGCTGGTAAACGATCTGACCGAGCGTCTGACCTGGAAAAAACTCGGGCCGACGCTGCTCAAGTCCCTCGCGCAACTCGAGCAGGAAGCCCCGGCGTTCGAGGACAGCCGGCAAGCCCGGGCCGTCATCACGCTGGCGTTCGAACACGTCTTGCCCGCCTATCGTGAGTTTCACCGCGATCTGCTGTTCCATCTGTCGGACGAAGATTTTCAGCAGCCGTTTTTTCTGGCACGCGTCTGGGAAGCCCTGCTCGAACAAGGCGGGCCGTGGGATGACACCGCCATCCTCGTGGAGCGCACGCTGGATCGGCTGAACGATTTCATCGGTTACCGCCCGGTCGCCGTCCTCGAGAACGGCCAGCGGATGCAACCGTATCCGCACGAACGGTTCCGGCCGTTCCCGTTGTACCTGCAAGGCGCGGGTGTCGCTGCGGGGCCATATCGGGAAGTGATCTCCCGCTCCCTGGAGTTGTTGCGCGCCACCCCCGAAGACCTGCTTGGCGAGGCGCACTTTACGCTCGACAATATGGACGAACTGGCCCTCGACCCGCGGGCCCACGATCACGTCCATCCCGCAAACAAACGCACGAATTATCTGTTCGGGGAGTGGGATCCGCACCAGATCGATATCAAGGGGCGTTACCGGCGGTTCATCATCCGCAAAGTGATCATGGACGCGCTCGAGCAATGGATCAGCGAACAGAAGCGCGTTTCGATGGAAGAAGTCCTCTTCGACGCCGCCGCGGTGTTGGGGGGCACGATTCTCATGGCGTCCGCAATCAGCGGGGCTGGTCCCGGGACACATGATTCGACGGTGTCGCTGACTACCCTGCTTCCCCGGGTCGCACGACAACGTGATGCGTTTTACGCCCGACTGATGGATGTCGCCACCGGCGCGCGTGCGAAACGGCTCAACAAGCACGCGGAAACGACACAGCAACCCTTCGGTCATGTGCGGCAGTATCTGAATTTCTATCTCGCCCAGTACGGCACGCAGCAGGTGCAACGCCGACACGTTGCTTACCTCTATGCCCGGATGGCCCGTCCCGACGCCGCCCGCAAACAGGCCGCGATCATTCCGTCGGCGTCCGCCCGGTTCGAGAGCGAGATCCAATGGCGATTCGCGGCGATCAAGCAAGCGGTGGATCGCGGCCAAGTCAACGAAGCCGTCACGCTGCTCGGTGAAGCGGAGGACCTTCTGCACCGGGGCATTGCGTGCGGCGCGTTGGTCGACCCGTGGAATATTCTCGGCTTCCAGGGACAATTCCCGTTGTTCACCACGCGCGAAGACAGCGTGCCCGATCAGCGCATTGAAGTTCTGCTGCAACTGGTCGAAGGGATCCTCGAGAGCTTCACGCGCGTGCTCGAAGAGGCCGCTGCACGGGCCATGACGTTGATCGTCACGGACATTGACCGTCGGTTTGAACGCTTCGCCGATTTCTGGGACCGCTTCGGCTCGGTGACGGTGCAGGATCTGCCGACCGTTCTCGCACAGGATCATCTCGATTCCGCGCGGCGGGTCGCACGAGCGCTGGCGGAATGGCGTGCCGCCGGGGAAGCCGCGGGGCAGATTCCCTTCTGGCGGGAGCACGTGCAGGAGTTTCAAACCGCGCGGGCTTATGCACAGGTGGTCTCCGCCCTGCTCGACCGCAATGATCTCGTAGCATCGCTCGGACTGTTGATGCAGTGGCTGTCGCAGGCGGATGAAGTTGGACTGGTTGCGGGCCCGTTGTCGTTCGATCGACTCCTCACCCGCTGGACTGACACGCTGGCTGACCTGGCGAAAACTGAACGCACGCAGTCGACACCGGTGGAAGAGTCACAGGTCTGGCCGCTGCTGCGTCGTTTGTTTGCCTACCTCGAAGCCAACGCGGGCGATTTCTGGCTGGTGCCGAGCCTGAGCGAAGCTTCCGTCGGGGCGACCGGTGCCGATCCCGCGGCCCCGCAGGAGGAGGACGACGACCCCGAACGCGAACTGTACGGTGCGGCTTATGAAGGCGTCACGTTTCGGGACAGTGCCGACGACGGCACCTTCAGTGACACCGCCGATGAACGCGGCGGACTCCCCGACGCCGGTGAATTCGAAGTCTTCGAGCGACTGCTCGAACCCCGGCTGCAGTTTCTGCGGATGCTCGCTCGGCTGTGGCAAGCCGCGGCATCTTTATGCGGACGGAGTGCTGCCGAAGAAACTCTCCCTGGCGAGGCCGGCGAGCATCTTCGCGGCTGGCTCGGCCGTGTGATCGAAGTGCAGCGCGATCTCGAGCAGTTGTGCAACGATCTCTGGGAACGTGAACTTTCTGCGCCGGCGGGGGATCATGACGCGAACGTCGAATACGATGCGCAGTTGCAGACCAAGCTGTATCTGGTGCAGGTGACGCTGGCGACGATCGTCTCGTTCCGCACGGCGCAGTGGGTCTTGTGGGCCGCACTCCCGGAGGACCCACCGAAGGGGGATCACGGGCCGGTTGAAGCGAGCAGTCTCGCGCTGTTTCGCTATCTCGTCCGCGGCGACGGAGCGGAAGTTCGCAAGGCTTTGCCGGGGTTGCTGCGGGCGCTCAAAAAAGAACCGCTGCTGTATGTTCCGCTCGATCACGGCGGCGCTCCTGCGCAGATTCTCGCCGCCCGCACCATGCAGGCGCTCATGCGGTTCCTGCTGCGGCATCTGCCGAAGCTGGGGCTGTTGCGAGAGACCTGGCATGTGCTGAAAACGGCACAGTACATGGAGCGCAACTCGCGGCCGCAAGGCCTTGCGGTGACCGAGTACGATCGCCTGTTCCGCATCGCGCTCAAGAGCTCGCTGGAAGCCGTGATTCAGGCGTCCGCACGGTGGAAATCGGGCAAGTTCACCGATGAAGAACTGATTGAGTTCGTCGGCTCCATCGTCGAACTGTATCTCGATCAATGGCTCGAACACAGCGGGACGATGCGGTTGTCGTCGGTCGAGGCACTGAAACTCGACGGCGTGTGGGACGAGACCAAAGCCTTTATCCAGAAGTATGGCGGCGAACTCTTTCACGCCCGGCAACTCACACTGGGCAACGTCCGGGCGATTCTGCACCAGGGCGTGGACCGGTACCTTGACTATCTCGCGGAGAACGAAGATCCGCTGCATGCACTGCAGCTGCTCGCCGATATCGAAAGTGGGGAGATTGCCCGGGAAGATGCGGTTGACCAACTGCGACTGATTTACCAGATCGTCGTGGAACGGTACGACCGCTTCCTGGAATATAACACGACGACCACGCAGTCCGATTACGGCGAAGTCTTCCACTCGCTGCTCGACTTCCTGCGGCTGGAAACGACATATGACCGCGACGCGTGGAACCTGGTGCCAGTGAGCCTGGCCCATGAAGTCCTCTCGCGGACCGGCAAGGATGACGCGGCGCAGATCTGGGAAGATGTCTTCGCGACCAAGACCGAGGACATGGCCGACCGTCACATTGCGGACCTGACGCGACTGGAACGCCAGTACGGCATGCGGCTGCCGTCCATCAGCAATCATCTGCGCGAGCGGTTCGTGAAACCGCTTTCTGTGAACACGATGGTCGCGCTGATTGGTCCAACCTGTGAGACACCCCCGACAGAGCCGTCGCCGAAACCACGCGGCACGTCGCACAAACCGGATCCGTTCCGTCTGCTGCA
This sequence comes from Planctomycetaceae bacterium, assembly GCA_035686985.1. GTDB lineage: Bacteria > Planctomycetota > Planctomycetia > Planctomycetales > Planctomycetaceae > DSVQ01. The sequence goes on from DASRYX010000604.1 coordinate 6,259, forward strand.
GAAGCTGGTCGACGAATATCTCAAGTCAACGTCGGGTTCGGGCTTAGAAGTTCCGCCGTGGCTGCGGCAACTGGAAGATGAGCTGAACCGCGTGCAGGACGAAGACCATGCGGGGGGATCGCTGGATCTCGACGCGGATCTCGACCTGCCGCCCTGCCTGCTCAACCTGCGAGAAACCAAACAGCAGCTGCGGCAATGGCGCGACCCGCTCAGTGGCCGCAAACGCAAACCGGGATCGTAAAAAGACGCCCAGGGATTGCAATCCCTGGGTTGTTACAACAATGAAGACCCAGGGTTAAGAAACCCTGGGCTTCTGGGGATGATATTACTCAGCGCGGTGATGACTCGCGCCGGCGACCAGCTTCTGCTGTTCGTTCGCGGGCACCATTTCGTAGTGGCCGAGGCTCACCATGAACGAGCCCTGCCCGCCGGTGACACTCGACAGCGTGCGGCCGTAGGTCGACAGTTCGGCGAGCGGTGCGCGAGCGGTCACCTGTTGCATGCCGCCCGAGAGCGAATCAATCCCTTCCACCCGGCCACGCCGCGTGTTCAAGTCGCTGCTGATGTCGCCGAGCTTTTCACCCGGAACGATCACTTCCAGCTGCATGATGGGTTCCAGCAACACCGGTTTTGCCTTCATGAAGACCTCTCTGAAGCAGTGCGCGGCGGCTGTGCGGAAGGCCGCTTCGTTGCTGTCGACGGGGTGATCCTTTCCGAAGAACAACGCAACCGCACAGTCCTGAATCTGGTATCCGGCGAGCACGCCCAGTTCCATCTGTTCGCGGATCCCCTTCTCCACGGCCGGGATGAACTGGTTCGGGACCGAACCGCCGGAAACGCAATCGAGAAACGCGAAGTTCAGCTCACGTTCATAGTGGAACGACCGCAGGCTCTCGAAGTTCGCCCGGGTGAAATGTTCCGCCGGGTCGATGTCATGCGGCAACGGGTAAACACGCAGGTGAACCTCCGCGAATTGTCCGGAACCGCCCGATTGCTTCTTGTGCCGATAACTCCCTTCCGCCGTGGTGAGAATCGTTTCGCGATAAGGCACTTTCGGCGGATGCGTGACGATGTCCACTTTCTCGCGGCGATGCAGCCGATCCTGCACCACCTGCAGATGCAGTTCACTCATCCCCCGCATCACCATCTCATGCGTCTGCGGATCACGCTGCACCCGGAACGTGGGATCTTCTTCCTCGATCTTGTGCAGCGCACCGGAGATCTTCTGCTGATCGGCGCGGCTCTTGGGTTCAACCGCAAGGCCGATCATGGGTGTTGGGAACTCCATTGTTGGCAGAAAAACGCCATCGCCGTTGCTGACGATCGTATCCCCCACTTGAAAATCATCGATCTTGGCAACGGCGATGACATCTCCGGCGTGAGCTTCGTCCACCGCTTCGACATGTCCCCCCTGCACGTCGAGTAACTGATGGATCTTGATGCCCTTGCCTGTGCGCAGATCACGGACGGTCGCATCCTTCGTCAGTTTTCCCGAGAAGACCCGCAGGAAACTCATCTTGGAAACAAACGGATCGATCCGGGTTTTGAAGACTTGTGCCACGAGCGGCGCGTCGTCTTTCGCGGGCACGTCCACCTCGGCTCCCGATTCGCTGCGGCCATGCCGGACGAGTTCGCCCGGTGATAGGGAGAAGTCGACAATGGCATCGAGGAACTCGGGCACGCCGACACCGTTCCGCGCGGAGGTGCAGAAGATCGGAATCAACGTTCCCGTGGCGACCGCTTTGATCGCACCGCCCAGGACTTCATCCGCTGTGAGGGTCTCCCCTTCGAGGTAGCGCCCCATCAGCTCTTCGTCGGCTTCGATAATCGCATCCATCAACGCCGAACCGTATTCGGACGCCATCGCCGCGGAGCCGTTGCTGGCGGCGTCGGGACGCAGAGTGGAAACAACGCCACGCAGATTCGCGCCGCTGCCGGCCGGAACGTTCATCGGAACGCAATTGCGGCCGAAGGTTTCCTGGATCGATGAGATCAGCGCGCGGAAATCGATGTTTTCCTGATCAAGTTTGTTGAGCACGATGAACCGTGCGAGATGGGCTTTGCCGGCGAGTTCAAACGTCCGGCGGGTGTTGGCTTCAATTCCGGCGGCGGCGTTGAGGACCACGACGGCGGTCTCGGCCGCACACAGCGCGGAAATGCATTGTCCGACGAAATCGGGATACCCCGGCGTATCGATCACGTTCACACGCACGCCGTGATGTTCGAAGTGCACCATCGACGACGAGATGGAGAAATGCCGCTGGCGTTCTTCGTCGTCAATATCGAGCTGGCTGGTGCCGTCATCCACGGACCCGGCGCGTGTTCCTACTCCGGATTTGAAGAGCAGGAGGTCGGCAAGCGTGGTCTTGCCCACCGCGCCATGACCGACGAGCACAATGTTGCGGATCTGTTCGGTGCGGAACTTCGACATGGCGTCTTCTCCCCGTGATGAGTGATCATCCATGCGGTTGAAGAGTCGGCCCGGGGTTCAGAGCGAACCGGATCCGAGAGAGACCGTCCTCACGACCGCGGTCGGTGACCGGTCTGGGAGGTCTGCATGTGATGTTTCGTCGCGAGCGGGAAGCAACGAGCGTCTCGAAGGACTAACCGGGACCACCCGTGCCGCCGCTCGCGCCTAACTCGCGTGCGGCCTGACAGTGCCGAACCCCGACATATCCAATCCAGAAACGACGGCTTCCATGGTACGGTTCGCAATCCGTGATTGCCAGCATTTTGTGAGGAGACCATTTCCCACGGCAACTTGCGAAAGCCGTGGCGTGAACCGTAGCGTATCGCCGGGACGTTTCTCTCAGGAAAGGTGACAGCAATGAAAACCCGGTTCGGATGGTTGGTGTCGGCAGCGGCCTTATTGACGGCAGGGAGTCTGTTCATGGCGCACAACACGGCGGCGGACAAGAACGAAAAGCTGTTGCGGCACGTGGTGCTGTTCAAGTTCAAGGCGGAGGTCACGCCGGCGCAGGTCCAGGAAGTGGCGGATGCCTTTGCGGCGCTGCCAAAGAAGATCGACGTGATCAAGGACTTCGAGTGGGGTACGGACAACAGCGTGGAAGGAATCGCCGCCGGGTTCACGCACGGATTTCTGGTGACCTTCGCCGATGAAAAAGGCCGCGAGATTTATCTCCCGCACCCGGCTCACGAAGACTTCAAGAAACTCGTCGGTCCACGGATCGAAAAAGTGCTCGTCTTCGACTACTGGGCGAAGAAGTAGCGGTTGGTGGGCCGCGGATCGTGGATAGCAAGTCAACACCGGGGAAGCCCAGCCTTTCTTAAGGCTGGGTCTCTTCTTTTAACGACTTCAAGTTGTAGACATAGTACGTATACGCCACCTTCGCCTCCGGCTCGCGCGTCTGAAGTGTACCGTACCGATCGCGCTGCGGGTCGGTATCAACCAGCTTGTTGACGCTGATCGCGACCCAGCGGTCCTGCAACCGCCCTTCTTTCAGCAGCGCGGTTTCCGCCTCGGTGAGATCGCCGTGCGTGACCGTTCTATCCCAGATCGGCAGATATTTCGGATCAAAACCACCGGAGAAGATCACCTGCAGCGGCCGTGCTTCGGGATGTTCTCGTGCCCACTCGGCCAGCTGAAGCACGTTCTGGCCCCAGTCGACGTTGCTGTGATTCAAGTGCCGCCACCCGGCGTCAGGTCCACCAACCGCCTGATTAAAAAACACCATGGAATGCGGATAGGCCGACAGTGATTCGGCGGCGGCCATGAGGCCCAGCACCACCGCTACGAGGGATTGCCAGCGCACAGTTGCCGGGCGATTCGCCACCAGTGACGATGCCAGCACGTACACGAACGGATAGGCCGGCATCACATAGCGCAAATGATGGTTGAAGCCGGTTTGAGTGCTGACAAAGGCGAAAATCACGACGATGGGCAAGATCACCCACAAGAGCGTCAACCCGCGCTGAGCGCGGGGCAGAAATGGCAGTTGCACGAAAGCGGCGAGCAGAAGTGCCAATGTCGCCAGCGGCTCTTTGATCACAAACGCATACAGGTAATAGTGCCACCAGCCCCCGCGCCTCCATTCGCCGCGGAGATACGACGGCATCTGCGCTTCGAAGTCGCGTTTCTGAACGTCGATCCCCAGCAGATAATTCTCCGGCAGCGGAACCGGGAGCGACCCCAGCATGGCGCCTGTAAAGCGGTTGCCGTGGAGTTCCTTGCCCGGCTGTGAACCTGAGAAGGTGTCACTGACGAATTGAAAGTCGCCTAGGCGCTTGCCCATTCGTTCGAAGCCATAACCGAAGGCAATCACATAGAGTGCGATCAGGGCAATCGCAATGCCCTGCAGACACCAGCGGCTGTGTTTCGGTTGCGCTTCACCCGGGCGGATGCATCGATAAACCATGAGCACCGCAAGCATGCCCAGCAACAGAAGATTGGTGAACTTGGTGAGCAGTGCCAGTCCCAAGGCCACCGCTGCGATTACCAGATGTCTTCGCGACGGCACCGAAACCCAGTTGGCCAGCGACCACAACGCAAAGGCTCCCGTCGCGGCGGCGGCGACATCCGGCGTGATCAGGCTGCCGTGACCGAGCACCATCGGTGACGTGCACCATAACGCCAACGCCACGAAGCCCGAGGCGACGCCATACAGCCGTCGTGCTGCGGCGAAGCACAGCCAGCCCGCCCATAACGAGAACGGGATCACCGACCAGCGTGCCAGACGAAGGTGATGCAGGAAGCCGGTCGCATCCGCGCGAATCCAGGATTCTCCGCTGATGAACTCAGAACGGCGCCACGGCGGACCGCTGAGTGTCGCGCCATCGAAGTCGAGCCGGGCTCCGGTGATGAAGGGCAATAACGTCGCGCTCAGGCGAACGAGAGGCGGGTTGACACGGTAGAGGTCGAACACGCCGGTTTGCCAGTGCGCAATTCCCGCTGGCAAGTGGCCGACTTCATCCCACGCAGGAGAATGAACCGCGCCCGAGTACGCGAGCAACGCCGCATGAACCATCAGAATGGCGACGACTGCCAGCCGTTCGCGTGGACGCAATGGCGGCGTGTTGGTGACGGCCGCATTCCCGTCTGCGTCAGTGATGGTGGGGGCGGCGGCGGTCATGGGCGGAACGGACTTCGGGGAAGCGATTATTCTTCGACTTCCGCCGCGTGCGCCGCGAGTTCCTCCAGCGACACGAATTCCAGCGTCGAGATGTGCGTCGCCGCGAGTACCACCGGGGCGACGACGCCCGCTTCATACGCTTCTTTCCAACGCTCGACGCAGACACACCACTGATCGCCCGGATGCAGGCCGGGGAAGTCCCATTCCGGCACCGGAGTCGACAGGTCGTTGCCATGCGCCTTGGAGAACGCCAGGAACTCTTTCGTCACCCGGGTGCAGACCAGATGCAGGCCGACATCGTCGGCTCCCGTTCGGCAGCAACCGTCGCGGAAAAATCCCGTTGTCGGGCTGAGGCTGCAGACTTCCAGTTCACCGCCCAGCACGTTCTTCGGCATGGCCATTGTCTCGACTCCTGTTTAGCACCCGTAACACCCTACCGCGCGGCGCGGCCTTCTCCAAGCCGCAGTGCGCTTCTCGACGCTCGCGGACGGATGACATGGTCGGTACAGTTTTGACAATCACCGATGTCCGAGTCGCGTTTCCATCAGGTGATTGCTCGCGGCGGTTTGAACTGAGTCCCCATGTCGCAACCTCTCACGGAACCGTCGCCGCTCGCCCCCCGCTGGTTCTTTGTGGGAGTGATGTTCCTGACGGCGGTCCCCATCACAATGTCGGTCGCGGGCCGCTTTGGATGGTTGACTGCCGCTCCGAACACGATTCCCCCGGAAGAACTGGACGGCGCGATCCGTTCGCTGCAGGGCTTGTTCATCCACACGGTTCTCCAATGGACCGGAGTCTGCCTGGCGTTGCTCACAGCGCTGTGTGCGATTGCCCATTATTCCCTGCGGCGGCATCAGGCCACGTCGATCGTTGGAGCAGCGCTGCTCTGCGCCGGCTGCATGGATGCCTTCCAGACGCTCGCTGCGACGCGGATCGTCGGCAGCGTGCTCGATGATGACCAGTTCGTGCCGTTCACCTGGTCCCTCTCTCGCATGTTTCACGCCGGCGTGGTGGCGATCGGGGCCGCCCCGTTTGCGTTAGGCCGACCGGTGGGACCCCAGATGGGGCGATTGCGACTGAGCCTGCTTTCCGGCGCGATGCTCGTGTGCGTCGGGGCGGCTTACGTCCTGATTCGGTTCTGCGGCCAGTTCTCGCCGCTGCCGGTGGCAATTGCCCCCCAGGCGATCATTGTCCGCCCGTGGGACAGCATTGCTCTGATCATTTATTTGATGGCCGGGGGAATTCTGCTGCCGCGGCTCTATCGGCGTCATCCCAGTGTCTTTGCGTACGGACTGATGCTGAGTCTCGTGCCGCATATTCTGGGTGAGATGTATGTGACATTCTTTGCACGCAGCGAATTCGGCGTGGCGTTCGTGACAGCACAGGGGCTCAAGCTCGTCGGTTATGCGGTCCCCTTGATCGGATTGCTGATCGATTACGGTCGCGTCTACCGGGCGGAGGGTGTGTTCATCGCCATACGGGAAAAGCTGCGTGTGGCCCGGGAACTTCAGATGGGCCTGCTGCCCGAACGGCCGCCCGAGATCGAAGGATTCCTGATCGCCGGGACATCGCAGACGACCGATGCCGTCGGCGGCGACTGGTTCGATTACGTCCGGTTGGCCAATGGGAACTGGGCGCTCATCATCGGCGATGTCAGCGGACATGAACTCGGTTCCGCGCTGGTGATGGCGCAGACACGCGCCTCACTTCGGGCCACCGCGACGACGACGACGGATCCGGGCGTCTTGCTGACCCGCGTGAATGAATTCGTCACGTATGATGTTCGTGATCGGCGATTCGTCAGCCTGCTGGTCGCGGTGATTGATCAGGCCGATCAGCCAGTGCAGTACGCCGCCGCGGGGTTGACCGGGATTGTCGTCAATGCGACGGGAATCGTGCGGCCGCTGCCGGCGACGGCTCCGGTCCTGGGCATCAGCGCCGGCGCGATTCCCTGCGGAGACCCCTTTCCGCTCAAGCTCGGGGAATGCCTGTTTCTCTTCACTGACGGCTGGGAAGAAACGCGGTCACTCGGCGGTGAGCTGTTCGGTCAGAAGCGCCTGATCGAAAGCGCCGCCCGGTATGCACACCTGCCGGCGGAGACGATGCTGACCGCCATGCGGCGGGACATCGACCACTTCCGCGGGGACCGGCACGCGGAAGATGATCTCACCGCGATCGTGGTTCAACGAACGCCGATCCCGGCGGCTTAGTGCGTTTTCCACCAGTCGGCGACTTTGTTCCAGGTCCGCACGACCTGATATTTCGCTTCATCAATCTTCGGCGAACGACCGTACGGTGTCGGCGTCAGACCCCATTGACGCAGCCCGTGATTGAATTGATACGTGGCCCGGCGGCGATCGAGATCCGGCGTGCGGAACGTGATACTGAACGAGATCGAGACATCGTCCCCGTTCTGCACCCAATGCGGATACGTGACCGGGAAATGCAGTCCCTGCCCCGGTTGCAGATCGAACGTCCAGCAACGCTCACGGTTCTCCTCTTTCAGAACCATGTTGCGTTTGCGTAGCGCATAGAATTCTTCTAGTTCCTGATGCGTCAGAATCGTCGGATCGCTGCCGTCGAACTGACGCACGATCTTGCTGCCGCGGACCTGGAGCAGAAAATTGTGTTCCGGGTCAATGTGGTACGGAGTCACAGACCCCGGCGATGTGAGGAAAATGAACGCCTGCGGCTGACGCATTCCCGGGGCGATCGGCTCGGAGTGCGGACGGACTTCGCCGAGACACTCTTCCAGCAGCGCACGATAATCCGGATCGGTTTCGACCCATTTCATCACCATCCACGATTTGCATTCCCGGATGCGCTGCACGGTTTCTTCCGGGGAAAGTCCATTGCGCGGCGTCTTACTCTGATCCTGATTCACCGGCAAGGTCCCGGCGTTGTACTCGATATGGTTTTCCGGCAAGTCCTTCGCCAACTGCAGCAGACGTTCCAGATCGAACAGCGGGTGATCGCACAGCCGATGGTCGATCAGAAACGGCCGACGGTCAAAGCTGCGTGCAAACTCAACCGGATCGATGTCCAGCAACGAATCCTGAGCCGGGTCGGCGATCCGCAATTGGGGTTCGAGAACGGCGGTGCTCATCGAGGGGTTCCTGCTGGAGATGCGGGGGTGATGGGCTTCGAAGTGGGTTTCTGGCGGCGGAAGACGTGCCGAACGGCCCGCAGCGCCGGCATCAGCCCGACGGCAAGGTCACCGGTTCGTCGTCCCGTTGAAAGATAAAGGTGTTGAATGGTCCGCTGTTGTCCCCACAGGCGGCTGATCATGAAGTGATCCGGCTTGGCGCACGAATCCATCCATTCAATGCCGCGCTGCTGATGGACCCATTCGATGTTCTCCAGTTCGAGCTGCACGCCGGGAGAAAACTTGGCGAGCGACTCATCGAACGCAATCTTGAAGGCGAAGCTGCCCGCGCCGCTCAGAAAATTGACTTTGAGCGCGATCGGGCGATCGTCGAGAAAGAGCCCGAGGAAACCTACCTGATGGTTGAGCCCGGCATTCGTCACGATCGACCGGAAATATTCCGCGTCAGCCTGAGCCGCCGCCAGGGCCGATTGTTCACGACCTTTCCAGCCGCCGGACTCCAACGCGAGAAAATGATCGATCCACGGAGTCATGTCGTCGTTCGGATCCGACCAACGAACATCAATGCGGCCCTGCTCCTGCAACCGCCGACGTTGCCTTCGTAACTCCTGGCGATTGTGGCACGTCATATGGGCAGCGCAGTACGACTCCGCGTCATCACCTGGTCGGAGCAGCGCGCGGTTGTACTGATGCGAAACGAAACTGAGCGCTTGCCGTTCGCGCATGACATCGACGAGCGCCTGCTGAAACGGACCTTCGGCAGCGATGTGTGGCAGCGACCACACGGCGGGACCTTTGGAATCGGCTTCGAGCCAGTTCCACAGCGTCCGCAACGTTTCGATGGCAACGCCCTGACGAATCAGCGGCGTGCAGAGAAAGCAGTAGATGTGTTTCCAGAGACTGCGAACCGTCAGCCAACCCCGGCGTTCCGTCACGAAGGGAAACAGCCCGCACAGCTCAGCGGAATCTTTGACACGCGCACCGCTGCGATAGACCAGCGCCACCGACACCCGCGCGTCGGGAAACCGTTCCATCGCTGGAATCAGCAGTGCCGCTTCGTAGAACGGGTTTGGTTCAATCGCATTCCAGGCGAGGTCGTCCCACATCGCCGATCGCGACGCGAGCTCGCTGGGGTGGTCGATCACCTCGACCCACCATTCCGCCGCGCGTTTCGCAGGAACAACCGTGGATTTGCCGTCGCCGGCCAGTAGCGCAACCATGCCCGCCCGCTCTCCGTATCGGTCGGAACCACCGCATCTGGCTCCGGCCCTTTCTGGAGAATCTAGGTCACTTTTACCACCGGGCAAACCAAGGCAAAAATTGTTGCCATCGGGCCCGTGTAGCGGTTCCTCAACAAACCGTTACAACCGGCCTCCCGACGGGTCCGACTTGCCGATTCCTTCGTCATCCGGTTCCGTTGATCTGCAGATTCTGCCGCTCTTCATGAACGTGTCAGACGTGATGACTTTAACGGCGGGCAAACCGGCCGTCTGGTCGGCAGAGAGCCGTTGACCGGTCCTCTGCTCCACACGATAGTTCCCGTCTCAGACGGTGCTTCCAGGAGCGGGATGTGGCACGGCGGGACTCGCGATTTGTGTGCTGTGTTGCTGCGATTGCGTTCGGCTTGTGCGTATCGTCGTTGATCGCCGCCGAACGGCCGGCGCGGATGGCTCCGTCGTCACCGTCTTTTCGATATCTCTTCGTCGATGCCGCCGCGGACGAACTTCTCGATGATCTTGGCGGGGCTGCTGCCGAAGACGCGCCGTCGCTGTTGCCGCCTCCGCCCGCAACCTCTGGCAAAGAAATCCAGCTCGAAGGTCCCGGGGCGATCGAAGCTTTCGAAGCGGAGGATAAGACTGAGGCCGAGAAAGAACGGTCGTCAGCAATCGCTCTGGTGTTCTCGTATGTTCCCGGGAGCGGTGATCGACTCGGCATGTTCGGTTTTGATTTTCGCGATGTCCCGAATCCGGACTTGCCGCAGGCATCCACATTGAGCATGACCACCGGTTGGGGCATCACCTGGCTCGACGGGCCGAAGTCGACAGACTTGCCGCCGCAGTTGTTCCATGTCTGCCTCGACATCGGCGGGATCACCAAGGTCAACGACGAAGTGGTGATGGATTTCGCAGTCACACCGGCGTGGTACACCGACTGGGTGAACCGCCGCCCCGAAGCCTTCCGGATGGGCGGCCGCGCGGCGTGGTACTACCGGTTCGATGAATCGGTGCAGCTCGCCGCCGGGTTTGTTTATCTAAACCGGGACGACATCCCCGCGCTCCCGATTGCCGGCGTGGTGCTGGGCAACGACGAAAGCGGCCGGCGTTTTGAGCTGGTGTTTCCACGGCCGAAGCTGGCCTGGCGGCTGACGGAGTCCGAGACGGCCGACCATTGGTTCTATGTGAATGGCGAACTGGGGGGCGGGTCGTGGGCCATCAAGCGGCTGGATCGGACGCCGGATGTTCTCACGTATCGCGACTACCGGTTGATGACCGGCTTCGAGTTTCGTCGCAAGAAAGGTCACCGTGGCGCAATTGAAGCCGGCTGGCTATTCGGCCGCGCGATTGAGTCCCGTACTGGCCGCGGCGACTACGATCCACAGGACGGTTTCATTACGCGATTGTGGCTCGATTATTAATCGCACAAGCCCGGAGCGCAAGCGACGGGTTCGTCTCGCGCTTCGGGCTCATCAATGGTCGTTACCACCAGGGGATGAACCGTCGCCAGAAACGCTGCCAGGCTTGTCGATTCTTATATTTTTCCAGCTCGTTATCAGCGATGAGACCAGCAACGGCGGCGTTGGATTCCCCGACATCCACCCCGCACTTCGCGCAGAATTTGACGTGCGGCGGCAGCGTCTGCTTGCACATCGGGCATTTCGCACCCTTCGCCTTACCATCACCCGCCGCCGGCTTTGCCTTGTGTTTCTTTCCGCAGACGGGGCACTTGGCGCTGGCCCCGTCTGCGATAGAAAACTTCGTCTCGCACTCGTCGCAAACCACTTTCGGCATGATGGCGCTCCGACGGATCAGAGTTGGTAATTCACATCCACCCACTTCCCGCTCGCCGACGATTCCAGCACCGCATCGGCAACGGCCTGAGCGCTCGCACCGTGGTCAAAGCCCGGAACTGCGTCGCGGCCTTCGACGATCGCCGAAACGAATTCCCACATCAGGTCGTAGCGGAAGACCGTACTTGGCTTGCCTTCGTTGGGGTTGCGCGGGCTGTCTTTCGGCTTCATGAACTCCGCGGGGACGGGCACTTTTTCCATCGACCCGCCGTGCTTGCCGACGAGGATGTAATTCGGGTCGACGAGCTGATACACCGCCGAGCCTTCGCTACCGTTGACCTCAGCCCATTCAAAACCGACGCCATTGTTGTGATGACCTTTCATCAACGTACTGCCTTCCCACACGCCGACCGCACCGTTGGCGAAGCGACCGATCATCGCGGACCAGTCATCGACGTCGGATGGATCGCACGTTCGGCCGTCCGGAGTCGTCGTCCGCGGCACAAACGTCTGCACGGCACCGCACACCGATTGAATCGGCCCGAGCAGATCCTGGGCGAAGTCGATCCGG
>DASRYX010000605.1:0-2828 GCA_035686985.1 Planctomycetaceae bacterium
ATTCACTGGCTGCCGGATCATGCCCGTTCCTTTGTCGAACCATGCATCAACATCGACCTACCAGTGTGCCGAGTCGACTGACCGGGCGGAAGTCATCGGCCGATCATGAGTCGCGATCGGATCCAACAGTCCGACCACAAATTGAGTAGTTCACTTGGAACTCCCGCACCGCCTTGTCGCCCCGCGCCGCTTTGGCGAAGATGAGCGTCTGCCACTGACCACTGACCACTGATCACGAACAACGGACACTTCATGTCGCTGGTATTGCAGGACGTCCGCAAAAGTTACCGCGAGCCGGGCGGGCGGACGATTCCCGTGCTGAATATCGCCGGTTTCCGCATGCATGACGGCGAACAGGCCGTGCTACTCGGGGCCAGCGGCGGCGGCAAGACGACACTGTTGAATGTCATCGCCGGGATCACCGCCGTTGACAGCGGCAAGGTGCTCATCGGCGGGATCGATGTGACGAAGCTCCCCGAAGCCGGCCGGGATCGTTTCCGCGCAGACCGCATCGGCTATGTTTTCCAGACGTTCCATCTCCTGCCGGCGTTCACGGCTCTGGAAAACGTGCTGCTCGGGATGTCGTTCTCGGGCAAAGGGGCCGATCGTCACCGGGCGACTCACCTGCTGGAACGTGTCGGATTATCGCATCGGCTGCACCATCGTCCCGGACAGATGTCTGTCGGGGAACAACAGCGCGTCGCCGTCGCACGGGCACTGGCGAACACGCCGGTGTTGTTGCTCGCCGATGAACCCACGGCGAATGTCGACGCGGCCAATCAGCAGCTCGTGCTCGATCTGCTGCGGGATTCCTGCCGCGAAGACAAGGTTGCGCTCCTGCTGGTCACGCATGCTCCGGAAGTCGCGAAGCAGTTTGACCGCGTGGACCGCCTTTCGGAATTCAATTTGACCGGGGCGACCGCGCCGGCGACAGGAGCCTCGGCATGAATCTCGCCACCATTGCCTGGAAGAGCGCCCGCCAGCGATCGCTGTCTTCGATTCTCACCAGCCTGAGCGTCGCCCTCGGTGTGATGCTGATGGTCACGGTCCTCGTGATTTTCTCGGTTCTCGACAGCACGTTCAGCGGTCGGGCCGTGGGTTACGACCTGATCATGGGGCCGAAGGGCAGCCCGCTGCAGCTCGTGCTTAGCACGGTGTATCACGTCAATCCGCCGATTGAGAATCTGCCCTACCGTTTCTTCAAAGAGATTCAGAAAGACCCGCGGGTCGAGGAAGCGATTCCGATCGCGATCGGCGACACCACGGAAGTCGGCGGCTTTCCCATTGTCGGAACCATTCCGCGGTACTTTGAGCTCGACTACGCTCCCAAACGCGAGTTCCGCGTGCGCGGCAAGTCGCTGGCGAAACCGTTCGATGCGCTGATCGGCGCGCGGGTTGCCCAGGTCAATGGCTGGGATATCGGCTCGACGTTCAAGCTGGTGCACGGCGGCAATGAAGCCCACGTGCATGACGAGTTGTTCACCGTCGTTGGCGTTCTTGCGCCGACAGGCACGCCGAACGATAAATCGGTCTTCGTCCACCTCGACGGTTTCTATCAGATTCAGGGACACGACAAACCGTTTGATGAAGCGATCAAACGGGAACGTGATTTCTTTGGCGAACCACCGCTCAGTACTGAAGAACTGGCGAAGGAAGTCGCGCGGCTCAACAAGAAATATGGTCACGAGCACCATGATCACGGCGGACACGACCATTTTCATGACGTGCCGGAACTGCAGAAGGACGTGACGTCGATCCTGCTGCTGATGAAGACGCCGATGGCCGCGGCGTTATTCGCCGGGGAATGGAAAAAGAGCTTCCGTCCGGCGATGGCGGTGAATCCGATTCCCGTCATGTCCCAATTGATGACCGACGTGCTGGGTGGCGTGCGGTTAATGCTGATCGTATTGACGACGTTGATTCTCGTCGTCTCCGGCATCGGCATTTTTGTGAGCATTTACAACTCGATGAGCGCCCGCAAACGCGAGATTGGCATCCTGCGCGCGCTCGGCGCGCGACGGCAAACCGTGTTCTCGATCGTGCTCGCAGAATCGATCCTGCTGTGTGTCGGCGGCGGTCTGCTGGGCTTGCTGCTCGGTCACGGATTGGTGTTTCTCGCCGCCCCAATTGTGGAAGCCCGTTCGGGGATCATCATGAATCCGTGGGCGTTCGAGCCGATGGAGCTGGCGCTGCTGCCGGGATTGCTGTTACTCGCCAGCCTCGCTGGGTTCCTGCCGGGCCTCCTCGCCTACCGCACGGACGTCGCCGACGCGCTGCAGAATTAGTCTCTGAGTCCGGGAGGGCGAAGCTCCTGCTGAGCCGCTAGGAGTCCCAGCGTGTTGAAACACCAGCGGCTCAGCAGGAGCTTCGCCCTCCCTTGAGATGCTGCACCTCACAAAAGCTCTCCCCTTGAAATCGCGATCGGTGCTACAATCCCGGTTCACCATTGCACCGGAGTCCGGCCGATGAAATTCTCGCTACCGCTCGCGCTATCGCTGACGGGACTTCTCACGGGCACCACGTTCGCCCAGTCGCGCGAGGCCTTTCGCGATGCCCGCATGAAAATGGTTTCCGAGTACATCGAGCGCGAAGGCGTTAAAAACCCGCGCGTGCTGGCTTCCATGCGGCAAGTTCCGCGGCATGAGTTCATGCCCCTCTCACAGCGGCAATTTGCTTACCACGATGCGGCCCTGGCGATCGGCTACAAGCAGACGATTTCACCGCCGTTTATCGTGGCTTACATGACCGAAGCCATCGATCCGCAACCGGACGACGTGGTGCTGGAAATCGGCACCGGCAGCGGTTATCAGGCCGCGATTCTGTCCTCA
>DASRYX010000606.1:0-1813 GCA_035686985.1 Planctomycetaceae bacterium
GCGGGACGCCAGCGGTCATTGGCCCCACTGGCAACGATCTGTCCCATGGCCCGCAGGCCGTATTGTCGTCCCATCCAGCTGAAGAAGGAGCACGTTGCGCCGCGGGAACGCGGCTCCCGCCATAGCCCTTCGCGGGTGGTATCCATCACGATGAGCGGGCTCTTTTCCGGACAAGCCGCGAAGGCCTGCAACCGGTCGCGGACGTTGTCGTCGCTTCCGGTCAGTAAAACTTCTGCGGCATGCGCACTTCCTTCGAGCATCCAATCCGCGAGCGGCCACGGTGAGGATCCGTAATGTCGACGGAAGGCACAAAACTGCGCGGCATGGACCAGTTCATGTACAAGGACAGCGTCGCTCGGTTTCCGCAATAACTCCGGATGAATGTAGATCACGTCACATTCATTGCTCGCCGGTCGGGTTAAATCGCTGCGGAAGTCAGAGGCCAACACAAAGGCTTCCACCGGCTTGTTTCCGCCGACCATTTGTCGCACTTGGGGTGTGACGACGACGGTTAAAGTCCCGTTGTCGGAACGATCCGCCACCGGCCCGAAGGTGGCCTCGACCGGCGGCATCAAGACCGTGCCCACACGAACGGCGAGTTGGCGACAGCGTTCCAACAGCAAGCCATCGTTTGCCACGTGTTGGTCAACAACGATACGGACACGCGTCGTGGTTAAAATCTCCGTGGTCTGAATGGCCACGGAACGTTCAGCTGGGCAGGCACTGCTCGGCAGAAGCCAGGATTCGCGTACCGTCGAAGGAGCGGTATCGTCGACGAACGCGAACGACGGACTGTCGACGCGCAGCGCTGGCAGATCAGGCACCGCCGCTGAATTCGGGACTGCTTGCCAGATCAAGGGCGTTCGCGAACCATCCCCGCTGTCATCCAGCCAGAGGGTCAGCTGCGACTGGTGCCTCGGCCGTTCCTGCGATGTGATCGAGAGCACCGTCTCCACAGAATCTTCTTCGTCGAGGACGACTCGCGACGCCCCTGCGTGAACGGCGATCTCGGCGACACAAACCGCGTCGTCATCGGACAACGAGGGCAGCGAGTTGGTGGTTAACCTCACCGGTACCGCGGACGAAGAAATCCCGAACAGAAACGACCCGCCGCCGATTAATCCGACAAGCAGCAGCAGCGGTCGAATTCCCGGCACGATAGCATCCCCCCCGCGGAATTTTTTACCAGAGCCGATCCCGCTGTCCCGTTCATCGTCATTGCCGGAAGAATCCTTGCAATCGGACCACTGTGATCCGTAAGCGGCGGCAGAATCCGCCGGTGTTGATGCGGGTCGGGATTGACTGAACTTCGCCATCTGTAGGGGCAGCAACCGATGTGCACGTCGCTCCTGCGAAAAGATTTCCGATCAGTCGCCGTGTGTCAAAGCGTCGACACATCCGATGAGGCCGTCAGGTGGGTGGAGTCAGGCCTGCGCCGCATGGTCCGCTTCACCGGTAGATTCTCTGCGAAAGCGGATCTGTCGACCAAGAATTTGCTTCAATTCGTTCGGAATGGACTGATAGAATCGCGATGTCACCGTCTTTGCTGGGCTGTCGGGAATAGAGTCTGTTCTCGGCAGTTCGTCGGGATCTGAATTTCAAGCCGGGTGTTCACTCGGGGAGTAGCCGCCGATGTTCCAACGTTGGATCCGTCACCTTCGCCTTCCCGCCTGTTTGGCTGCTGGTGTTGCGTTAGGGATGGGAGCCGCGAAGACCTTTGCCGCCGATGCCGGCACCGCGCCGGTCTGGCAACGCGTGACGGCCAAAGGAGAATCGCATCAGGCGATTCTTTTGAAGTCGGACAGGCTGACCA
>DASRYX010000607.1:0-11799 GCA_035686985.1 Planctomycetaceae bacterium
TCTCCGGGTCGCGGTGAAACCGCCGGTGCTGGTTGGCATCGGTGATGACGCGGCAGTGATCCGCTCGACGTGCGCGGCGGGGGAAGTCGTCACGACCGATATGCTGATGGAAGGCGTCGACTTCCTCGCGGACACGGCGACGCCGGAAGACATGGGTCGCAAAGCGCTGGCGGTGAATCTCAGCGACATCGCCGCGATGGGAGCGAGACCGACCGCCGCGTTTGTCTCGGTGGCCTTTCCGCAAGATCGTGGGATGGACTTCGCCCGCCGCGTGTTTGCGGGGCTGGAGGCGCTCGCCGCGGAGTACGATGTCACCATCGCCGGCGGTGACACGAATTCCTGGCGGGGACCGTTCGTGATCAATGTCACTCTGATCGGCGAACCGTTGGCGTCCGCGCCCCTCTTGCGGTCGGGGGCCAAACCCGGCGATGTGCTGATGGTCACGGGCGCTTGCGGAGGGAGCATCCGCGGCCGACATCTGCACTTCACCCCGCGGCTGGATGAAGTGCGGCATCTGCTTGAGATCATCACGCCTCACGCGATGATCGACATCAGCGACGGTCTCGCCGCCGACTTGCACCATCTGCTGGACGAAAGTCATGTCGGGGCGATCGTCGATGCCGCCGCCATCCCCATTCATCCCGATACGGGGGCAATGACCGACAATGTGCCCCCGCTTCGGCACGCCCTGAGTGACGGTGAAGACTTCGAACTGCTCTTCACCGTCGGTCCGGACGACGTGGCAAGGTTGTCGGCAGCTTGGAAACACGCCACGCCGCTCACGGCGATTGGCGAGATCACGGCGGAAAAATCGGTACTGCTTAGGGAAGGCGGAACCATCACGTCGTTGCCGCCGTGGGGCTGGACACATGCCCTGTCCTGACGCCGCGCCTTGACCGGGCCGTCGACGCAGAGTTGAATAGACGCATCACAATTTCAGTGGGCGACACGATGAAGCGTTTGCTGGCCAGTTTGATTGCGGGGATGCTGTTGTCCGCAGCGGTATGGGCGCAGGGTCCCGCGCCGGCAGCTCCAGCACCGGCACAGACGACGTTTGTTTCCACTCGCAGTCCGCTGGTTGACGGGGCGATTTTCGCGGTGCTCGCCGGCGGAGCCGTCTTCGCGGTGGCGCGCACGAGCAGTCGAGTCTGATCCTGCATCCGTCCGCGCCCTACGATCCGGTGGTCATCAGCGGAATCGGCGTGGTTTCGCCGCTCGGTCCCGATCGCGAATCAACATGGGTGGCGTTGCTGTCTGGTCAACGCGCGGGGACGTGGCTGTCGGATGAGCATCTCGGCCTGGCGGGTTCATTGCCCGCGGCGCAATTCTTCGGCAATCCCGCCGTTGTCCCCTCGACTGGCGACATCCTGCACCCGGATCGCGTGATTCGTCTTGGCTTGATGGCCGCGCAAGAAAGCTGGCAAGACGCGGCGCTCTCACACAATCTCGATCCCGAACGGATCGGTTGCGTGTTCGGAACCAGCAAAGGCGGTCTGCACACGTTTGATACTCTGTTCGATCAGCGAAACGACCGGCCGAACGACTGGCTGATGGGATGGCCCTCCGCGGCGGCATCAGCAATCGCAGGGCGGTTTGATCTCCGCGGCCCCTGCATCGCGCCCGTGGCGGCCTGCGCTACCGGTGTGACAGCGATCGTGCGCGGGGTCGCCGCAATTGAAGCCGGCGAGTGCGATGTCGTCTTGGCCGGGAGCGCGGACGACTCGCTGCATGTCGGAGTGCTCGCGTCCTTTCAACGACTCGGCGTGATGGCCCGCGGCCCTGATCCGGTGACCGCTTGCCGTCCGTTTGATCGGTCCCGCAGCGGATTCGTTGTTGGAGCCGGTGCCGCGGCCTTGATCCTCGAACGCCGGTCGCATGCGGCGGCTCGGAACGTCCCGTGGTATGCCGAAGTCGCTCGCAGCCAGTTGGGAACCGATCCGTCCGGCATCACTCAACTGGATGAGTCGGGAACTTCACTCGCACGGCTGCTGGCAAAGACTTGCGACGGGGAACTTCCGGATCTCATTCAGCTTCACGGCACCGGAACGCGCGCCAATGATCCGGCGGAATGCCGCGCCGTGTCACACGTGTTTGGCGAGAGTGCCGCCCGGAAGATGCTCACCTCGGGATTGAAAGGCGCGCTCGGCCATCTGCTGGGAGCGGCGGGAAGTGTGGAAACCGCGCTCGCGTGTCTCACACTGCGCGATCAGCAGGTGCCGCCGTGCGCTAACCTGACTGACATCGATCCCGCGTGCGGACTCAATTTAGTACGGGGTCAATCACTCGCCGCACCCGTTCAGACTGTACTGAAACTGTCGCTGGGATTCGGCGGTCATCAAGCGGCGCTGTTCCTGCGTCGCGGGAACCGTTAGTTCCCAAGCTTGGCCGTCGTCACGAGATCGCGGAAGGCTTCCCGTTGGGCAATCACAGCCTCGCGCGGGCCGGTCATCTTGACGAAGAAGTTCGCCGGGCCGGTGGGGATGACCGCCCCGAACATGCACCAGTTGCGTTGCTCACCCCCGCCGCCGAAGCCGTCGCGGAAGGTGCCGAAGAGCTCGACGACGATCGCTTCCTGACCATCAATGACGATGGTTTCCTCTTTCGCTTCGGGATCGTCCGCCCCGCGGGTGAACTGGCCGCGCCAGCGCTCCACATTGGCTTCTTTCCCGCCGCCCGCGGAAGACATCGTGATGCGGATGTTGCCCTCGGGCGGCGTCAGCCGGTATTCGGCCTGGATGAACTCGTTCGCGGGCGTGCGCTCTTCCCAACCGGCGGGAATGGTCAGCTGGATTCCCTGAAACGATTTCTGCGTCGGCGCGGCGAGCACGTTTCCATTGTCCGCCACTGTTGATTGCGGACCCGCAGTCTTCGGTGTTGGCATCGCGGGTGCAACCGGAACGGGAGGCTCCGACTTCGAGGACGGAGTCGCGTC
The DNA here is from genome assembly GCA_035686985.1 of Planctomycetaceae bacterium. Classification (GTDB taxonomy): domain Bacteria; phylum Planctomycetota; class Planctomycetia; order Planctomycetales; family Planctomycetaceae; genus DSVQ01. The sequence goes on from DASRYX010000607.1 coordinate 2,933, forward strand.
ACACCCGAGCAGTACGGTTATACCAAGACATACCCAGCGAGACCGCGACATCATTACCCGAGAGCCTTTCTCAACACCGATTAGCGAGGTTTTCGCGGCATCCGCGCCAACGGTGACTTGGGCGTTGGCGGTGACTTCGTCGTCCGTTGTGACTTACGGACTTTAGACAACTCGTTCTGATCGACCACCCAGCCGCGACAGCCGTGGCTGCCGCACAAGCAGGGGATCGCCCCTTCGGCGCTCCAAGCATAGTCGATCGTCAGCTCGGCCCCCTCCGGGATGTCGGCGATCGCCTCGACATGCACTTCCGATGGAGCCGGTGTGCCGTCTTCGTATTCGCACTCGGAAAGCACCAGCCGGCAATTCGGCGTGCAGCAGTGATTCAGGTACCGAAAAGGCGCCCGTGGCTCGAGCGAGAATGTTCCGCCCAAATCGATGCAGTACGACGTCGCATAGTTGGGATCGTCGATGACACGTCCGGTGACCATCCCCAGCTCGGTCCCCTTCTCAATCGACTTCAACGCGAACACACCTCGGCCGAATGTCACTCGTCCCACACGGACGAGGCTCGCAGTCGTCGGCATCATGCACCTCTGGCTGGCGGAATCGTTCCCCATCGCCACCATCGCAGCGCGATGTCGTGGCTTTTCTTCAACAATACCAACCGTTGCGAACACGTCAATCAACCGCGAAGCAGAATCGTGCTCTGAATGCGGCGAACTCAACGACACAACCCGACAGTTTATCACCGCCGGGTTGTGAAGAGTGATCGATGATGTGAGGGCGACGTTCTTATTCCCAGTACATCAGCGTGTTGACGGAGAACGGCAGCAGCTCCTCGTTGTCATGCACTTCGCCGAACAATGCGACGTGCCCGGACTCGGGCCGCGGCACCTTCGCGAGATAGTTCCCGTCATCACTCTTCAGCGATTCGGAGGTCCATGGTGATTCCCGGAAATCGGTCGACGAAGACTTCGCGGTCCACAGCCGCACGGCGATCGGCGTTTGACTCGTCTGGATCCGCAGTTCGAGGAACTCGGCCCCCTTGTTGAAGTCCCAGGTGACCTCCGGCAGCTTTTTGCCATTCACGGTCCGGCGGAAGAACGCCGCCGTTGAGGACACGACCAGCTCACGTCCCCCTTTGAGATTGTGACCCGCGTTGGGAATCCGCAGCAGATGCTTGGGGCCGATGAGATCGTTCCAGTAGAGGCTCATCGCATCGTGCACCCAGTAACGGTCATTCGCGCCGACGATCAGCAGCTTCGGAATCGTCAACTGCTGCCGATAGGTCAGCGGATCCATCATCGTCCACAGGCGATGCTCGCGGCCCTCGGTGGGAACTCCGTCCGGTTTGACGAGGCCCTTGCTGGTGTAGTCTTCGATCTGCTCGCTGTAAAAACCCCAGGTCGACTTCTGGTGCTGCATCTGCTTAGGGAAGTTCAGAACATCGATCACCATCGGCGCGATGCCGATCACCCGGCGGTCTGCGGCTCCGGTGAGCCAGCTGGTCCAACCTCGCTTCGAAGCCCCGGTAACAACGAAACCGCGCACTTCGGTCTTGTGTTCCTTGCGCACGAACTCCTGCAGGGCGTCCATGGCCTTCGCGGCACTTTTGGTCATCGGAAAGAGCAGTGGCCAGTTCTCATCGCCCGACTCGAGATACTTCAGCCACGTGTCGGTGATCAGGTCATCCTCGACGCGGTTCTCGAACAGCGGCTGGTTCGGCACATGATGCAAAGTCGCGACGCGTGCGCCACAGAGCTTGGCAAGTCCGGCTCCAAGAGCAAGGTCTTCATTGCCCGGAAGCTTCCCCAATCCGCCCCCGGTGACGAACAGCAGCATGTGTTCGGGATGTTTGAGGTCCGCCGGTTCGAAGACGTAGAGCGGGTGCGTCCAGACGATGTTCTGCCAAGTCTGCGACGTCAGCTTCAGCCGCGTGGCTTTCACGCCGGCGACGGTCGACTGCTCCTCCACCGTCCACCCATACACCGCTTCCGGCCGCGCGACGTACTTAAAGAGTGCGTTAGGGATGTTGTCATCCGGCGGTGCGGTCACCGTATCGGCGGCGAACAGGCTCGAGAAACTATTGCATCCGCAGAGAATCGCGACAAGAAACGTCCGGGTGATCAATTTCATGCTGCTCTCGTGAAGTTTTGAACAATCGCGCGATCGATGAGAAGTTGCCAGACAAAAAGCGTGCCGGGGCGACTCTACTTGGTCGTCAACTTGATTTCCCCCAAGTCGACGGGCTTGTCAATCACACTGAATTTGATGGTCGATTCCTTAGCGTCGCTGTAGCGTTTATTGAGCTTGTCCGGCCCACCATAAGACATGGAAATGGCATTGAACTGATGCCAGGCGACCGTGAGCACATACTCTCCGATCGGAATGCCGTCCCCTTTCTCGTAGGTGGAGATTTCGAATTTCCCGTCGGGCTGCGAAACGGCTTGGGGAAGCGTCGGCATTTCCTTGTCGAGTCCGGCCAGATCATGACACTGAATCTGCAGTGGGGAGTTCGGGGGCTGCCCATCGACAGTCAGGACGCCGGTGACTTTGAAAGTGCGTTTCCGCGGAGGGCCTTCCTTCGCACAGCCCAGAATCCATCCACAGCTAAATACCAACCCAAGGCAAAGCGCGAGGCGCATAGCGCTCCTTTAAGAATAGCGATCACAATGGAAGGGTGGCGACGAGCGTCGCCGGGAAGCAAGTCCCAGCGACGCCATGACGCGAGACGCTCGTAAGCGGGCGAACAGGCTGACGAAGTTTTCAGGCGACCGACTTAGTCGAGCGACGCGGTTTCCCCTTTGCCTGCGGTCAGTGCCGAGGCAAAGATAAAGGCGCTGACGTTCTCGCTGATGAACTTCACGGCCCCGTCACCCATCACGAAATGGGCTCCTCCCGTATGGAAGGAATGGTAAGACTGGCTGCGGATGTTGTTGCAGTTGATGGCACAAGGTCCACCGCTGGCAGAGGGATTACCATCGAAGAGGCAGCCGCTGGTCCAGTTCTCTCCGTTGAGGAAGTCTCCCCATCCGCCGCCATTGACCGGGCCATAACCCGGAGTAAGAGCGGTGTCCTGTTGTGTCTTACGGAAAACAGTGCTGCTTCCTGTGCGCTCGCCAGAGATGATCGTGTTGGACGTGCCGTCAGTGATCTGGGACAACCGGCTGACGCCCCCCGGCGCCTGACGCAAAATCCCTTCTCGCGCGCCGCCCGCCCCACCTGGATAGGCCGCATACGCCACCGTGGCAAAGCCGCTGCGGACGCCAGAGTTGGCGCTGTAATCTCCGCGCGCTGCCGTCCAGGTGACATTGAAGGGCGGAATTCCGGGTCCACCCGCTCCCGCCGGCAGAGTGTAGTTGCTTTCGGCTGGTGCGGGAGATGACGGGCACATGTGCGCGGGGAGAACCGTACGAATCACCGCCAGATTGGCTTGCACGTCGGCTGGCGGAAAGAGCGCTACGGCCTCGTTCAGTGCAGGAGTTGTTGGCACCCAGCGGTTGTACAAAGGGGCCTGATCCATGTACGGCAGAATTTGAATCGTCCAAGGGGCGACGTTCAGATTGGTGCTGCCAATCATCCACGAGAATGGGAACGTGTTGTGCGAGTTTTCGTAGTTGTGTAGCGCCAGTCCCAGCTGCTTGAGATTGTTTCGGCACTGCGTCCGCCGCGCGGCCTCGCGTGCCTGTTGCACCGCCGGCAAGAGCAGCGCAATCAAAATGGCAATGATCGCAATCACCACCAGCAGTTCGATGAGAGTAAATCCGCGACGGTTCGTTGAGCGCGAACGTGCCATGGTCGCTCCTTGAAGGGGATGCTACGGAGATCGTTTCCAGTGCGAGAACCGCACGGTGTTGGAATATCGATTTCGTACCATGCGGCGGGGGAAGTGTAAACGGGACAGAAGAAGATTCCGCGCAGACCGCATGAAGAACTCATGCGGCGGTCGCGATGACCGTGCTGTCGTCTGTCTCAACGGCAATCACTTCATGGCGCGATGCGGCGAATAAGCTTGTCCAGCCGCTCAGCGGCCGGTTGCCATTGCTGCTGGCGGGCCCGGCCGATGATGTCGGCGAGTTGCTTCGCCGTCGCCTCGGGGAGTTCGCCCGCGGTCTTGAGTTCCGCGATTCGCTCTTCGCAGGTGTCAACGAGGTCGAGACGCTTGCTGGTCACCGCGGTGTAAAGAGCGTCGATCGCTTTGCGGCTCTCTTCGCTTTCAATCACCGTGCGACCACAGCCCGGCGCGAGCATCAGCAATCCGCCGACGAACAGAGCGGCGGCCCATCGTCGACAACGACCGTGGGTCTTAGAACTCATTGGCGATCTCACCTTTGGCCCGCGTGCACAATCCGGCCCACAGAAACGGGTCCATATATTGGGTGAGGAAGCGAACCGATCCGTCGCCGAGGAGGCAATGAGCGCCGCCGACGTGTTCCGACATCAACTGGTCGGGATGCTGAGCCGGGTGATTCGGCTGGTGGATGATCACGGTCGGCAGGTCGTGACTGTCCGGACCGGAGTGGCCCTGCACCATCGCCCCGCCACTGTCGCAATCGTCAATGATGGTTCCGTTGACCTTCTTGCAGGTCGCGCTGAACGGAATCACCCCGACCCAGGTCTTGTCACTCAATCGCGACGTGTGTTCGCTGAGAAACACCGTGTTGGAGAGTCCGTCAGTGACATCGCGCGTCGCGATGCGTGAGTTGCGGTAGAACACACCGTCGATAATCGCCGGCCCCGCGGGCAGCGGTTCAGGAACGCTGAAGTCGGTCGAGTAAGCGGCCGGTCGTCCCCACGGTCCCTGCGTTCCCGACAGCGTGACGTAATGCGAATGAGCGAGTGTCACCGAGGGGGAAAACGGGGACGGGTTGGACGGGTTCTCATTGGTTCCGGTGTTGTATCGTTGAACAACAAACCCGTCGCTGCCGCCGCTGGCGCTCGGGCAGAGAAACGCCGCCAGCTTCGTGCGCGCTGCTGTCGCGAATGCCGGATCCCAGAACGGCCGCGCGGGATCAAACTGCTGATACAGCGGCGCTTGATCCATCTGCGGGAGCATCAACGTCCCCCACGCGAGGCCTGAGGCCCCGTTGCGATTGTGGTCGGGATAACTGACGCCGAACGCGGTCCCGGATTGCGTCGGGGACCCGACATACGCCGGCGGAAAAACCTGGTGCTGGTCATGGTAGTTGTGCAGCGCAAGGCCCAGCTGCTTCAGATTGTTCCGGCACTGAGTCCGCCGCGCCGCTTCCCTAGCCTGTTGGACAGCGGGCAGCAGCAGCCCGATCAGGATCGCGATGATCGCGATCACCACAAGCAATTCGATCAAAGTAAACCCGCGATCCCGACGCATTGTTTAGTCCTTGCGAATTTCAGATTCGATATTTTTAGAATCTATAGTTTTGGTTTATCAAAATCAATCTTCTTGCGAATATAAATCACGCCCGTTGCGGAAAGATTCCGTGATGCCACTGCTGCAGCCTCGTGTTGCGAAACGGCAGCAACCATCACTTGTGACGGTCCTCCCAACGCTGTTCCGTCAGCTTCAAAAAGAAGGGGTCAGCCCAAGCGGTGACACTCGCGCCCGGCATAACCGGCACAGGCGACAACTTCACTCGGAAGCTCTATTTCGTCGCGCTAAATCGCCCATCTTTCCCGCCCGGCGAATGCCACTTGCGTGGACACTGGGAATCGCCACTTGTCCGGCGGGTTGTGGCGTTTCGTCATCATCACTAGGCCGGTCTGTTCGTCGGCGAAGTCGTCGTTTGCATCGGGAGCACGCTGAATGGCCACCATGTTTGGATCAACACAGAAGAAGATGACCGCGAGCGATGCCGCCGCGCCGGTGGCGCCCGCGGTTCTGCGCAAAGACGCCGAGCCCGATGTGCCGCGGCCGACGATGAACCTCATCACGGAGGGAACCGTCATCGAGGGCAATATCGTCGCCGACGGTGATCTGATCGTCGAAGGTACCGTGCGGGGCGATGTCACGACGCGGACCAGGCTCATCGTCGGCCCCGCTTCTGTGGTCGAAGGCAACATCTTTGCCGAGCAGGCCGAAGTCGCCGGCCGCGTCCGCGGCACCGTCCAGGCGTCCGGGCTGCTCATCATCAAGGCCAGCAGCGTGATCGACGGCGACGTCATCACGAAGAACCTCAATGTGGAATCCGGATCCACTTTCAACGGCCGGTTCCAAGTCGGCGGCAAGGTCGAGTCCGTCGCGAAGCCGGCCGTCGAAGCGCCCAAGAAAGAATCCATCCCCGTGGCGGCGAAAGCGTAACGCAGTAACGGATCAACGGAATCAACACGATGGCGGGCCTCGACATCTGGCAACACGATTTAACGCAGCTGCGCGCTGCCGCTCGAGAGTTGAGCGACGCCATGAATCGTGCCGCGGTGGAGCTGCGCGACACGGGTGCGGAGCCGCCGGAACGCCTGCTGCAGCAGATGCAGCAGTTTCGTGCTGACTTTCGCCGGTTGCGGGACTGTGTTGTTGAAGAGCGCTCGGGGGACGTGCCGCTTCTGGGATCGCTGAACGATCTCGACGCCGAGCTGAAGCAGCGTGAAGAGCTTCAGGCCGCGATGACACTCGTGCATCGTGCGGCGGGATTGCAGACTCGGACCGGGGAAGCGTTTGGTCCGATGTTTGACCGCTGGCACAGCCAGATTCTGGAGACGCGCCTGGCGCTGCAGACCGGCCGGTCGACCGCGAACGTCATGGAACTGCTTCAAACCGGCCGTCACCCACTGGTGGTCGCGATGCGGCTGGCCGATGGGGGGGACGACATGACGGATGACGACTGGGGGGCCGCGATGGAAACCGTCAGCGGCGCACTGGGGCGCGATCTGGCGACGGCGTTGGCGCGGGGGCGGCTCGTCGTCGGCGAACCTGTTGCGGCGCAATCGATTCATCCGCTGTTATAAGGCCGATGCAGAAGCGGACTGGCTCAGAACATCGCTTGAGAACGAGGAAACAACATGGCGCTCTGTCGTTACAAAACAATGCTGTCCTATCTGCCGGGCATGGCGACGGTGGTCAACGCCTTCGAGTCCCCGGCGGTTCAGGAGTCGGTCTTCAAAGACCTGATGCAGGCCCTGAATGTTCGCATGGAGCAGGAAGGCGTCCCGCCGCTGCCGCGCAAGGGCGACGTCCGCAGCGTGGCCGAACTCAAGAGCCTTGTGGATCAGGTCGCCGGGGGTGATTCCGAAATCGCCCATGACCTGATCAGCGGTGACAGCATTCATGCCGTCAGTCCGAAAGGTTAGGCGGCGCGACTTTCGGCGGCATCGGCTTTCTAGGTGATTAATGACTCCGACTTCCCACGGCCATCGGGACTTCATCGCTGTGGATGGCGGAAGGGTAGTTTATGAGTGATGTGTGGACGATCCCCCGGATTCGCCAGGAACTCGACCGCCTCGCAGATTGGCGCGGGCGTCTGGCGGACGCATTGACCGAGGGGGCGAGTCAACTCGAAGCCGTCGGCGCGGTGCCGGACGACGCGCTGCTGACCGAACTCACCGACTATCGCCAGCGGATGCGCACGCTCGGCTTTCGGATGACCGGCCAGACGCCAGCCACCGGTGAGCAACTCTCGTTGACTAACTTCGAGTCGCTGCTGAAGAAATCCCAGCAGTGCGAAGAACTGGTTTATGAACTGGCCGCGATCAAAGACCTCGAACACATCGACGATGCGGACTACACACCGCTGGTGCGATGCCGGGACGAACTCGAACGCTGCGCCGAACGATTAACCGGTGCGATTGATCCGAGTGATGCCGATCAGACGCTGTTATTCGAGCGGCAGCATCCGCTTCAGGCAGTGCTCGCTTTGCTCGATTCCTCGTCGGCGATTTCGGACACAGAATGGAATGAGCGGCAGGATCGAGTGGTGCACGCCTACGGGCGAGCGTTCGCGGCAGCGCTGATTCGAGGAAAGATCCGGCGACGCGCGGGAGCGACCGCAGTTCCCGTCGACCTCGTGAGCACGGCCAGAGTCGCTGTCGCTGACGGATCAGTGATCACGGATTCGCCATCGGTGACAGAGGAACCCGACGACCATACGGTGCGCTGGTTTCAATCCGGTTCGAGCATTCTTCCCGGTGTGACGACAACGGCCCCGTCTCCGGAAGTCACGTCGACGGAGGAGGCCTCGACGACATCAGAGGCGAGTCCGCCGGTCCCGGACATTTCTATCAGTCTGAATCTTCCGAACCCGGTTCGACACACGGATGCGGCAGCCCAGTTGGCGCGGGAGATCGCGGGCGAGACCCCGCCGAGCGCGGCCCGGTTGAAGGCGCTTGTGCAGCAGCTTCTGCGGGACGGGCGGGTGGCCTTGGCGGCCAACCTCGCGGACTGTGTCGGTCGGCTTCCGGCCAGTCCACACATGGCTCCGCCGGCGGGATTGCTGCGGGCCCTCGCACTGGGAACGTCGCTTTCGTATTCCCGCGGCGAACTCGCCCGCGCTGTCGAACAAGAGCTGAGACCGTTCGTCACAACGGCGGCGTCGGCGGCAGTGAAGGACGATGCGCGGTACGGCATCGAGTTCCAGTTGCGTGCGGCGGCGTTGCTGCCGGCCTTGCTGGGCGCCTCTCCCGCCGCGTCGGCGATCTTGCGCTCCTTCGCGATCGAGCCGGGCTTGAGCCAGCTTTACAACTACTGTCATCGTGTGGCGCTTTTTGGAGAACGGCTGCAGAGCCAGGCCGTCGAACTGTTCCAGGCTCCTGCCGAGCAGGCACAGTGGCTCGCCGAACGACAATTGCTGCAGTCCGAAGTCCGGCAATGGCTCGATCACGCGGTCGCGCGCGGCGTGCAGTATCAGCGATCGTCGCCGTTGTTCCTGCACGCTCACTGGACCGTGATGGCGAGCCCG
>DASRYX010000608.1:0-2525 GCA_035686985.1 Planctomycetaceae bacterium
CCACAAGAAGCTTCGCTAGTCCTTATCAAATAAGATCTTCGGTCTTCAGGAAGACTGCTCGCCATGCCCCGCATTGAACGTGACCGCGAATTGGCGAAACGCCGCCAGCGTAAATCCAAAATCACCAAGCTGATCGCCAAGTTCGTTGCGGCGTCGGGTGCCGAGAAGGAAGAGATCGCGTCGAAGGTTCGACGGATCAGTCCGTTCTACGAACTCGACAAGCGCGTGGCGGAACTCTCCGAAGCTGGCAAGCTGCCGCGAGTGGGTCGCCCGACGGTGGCGAAGAAGAAGTAAGCGCCGACCGCTGGAATGTTGCACGCAATTCTTGAGAACCCGACCGGATCCCGGCCGGGTTCTGTTGCATTTTCACCTGGCGACGCTCGACACTGCGGTGATTCCCTTCTCCGCAAAGGTCGAACATGAAACTCACCACTCTCTTGGACCGTTTCCGCGTTGAGCCCGGCAAAAAATGTAAACTGAAGGATTTCGATCCTGGCTGGGAAGGGGACGAAGATGTTCCCGAAGAGACCCGCCGCGAAACGGCAGCACGGATTCTGAACGAAAGCCGCGATGCCGTGGAGCGTTCTCAGGAGCTGTTGTTCGCCGCGGATTCGTGGTCGGTGCTGGTGATCCTGCAGGCGATTGATGCCGCGGGGAAAGATGGGACGATCAAGCACGTCATGTCGGGGGTCAATCCTCGGGGCGTGGAAATCACCAGCTTCAAAGCCCCGAACGCCGAAGAGCTCGACCACAACTTTCTGTGGCGATGCTCGAAAGCGCTTCCCGCGCGCGGGCACATCGGCATCTTTAATCGGTCTTACTATGAAGAGGTGCTGGTGGTGAAGGTCCACCGCAACCTGGTCGACGCCCAGCGGCTTCCGAACGCGGAACCCGACAAGAAGAAATTCTGGGCACACCGTTACGAAGACATCAACGCATTCGAGCATCACCTCGTGCGTAATGGGACGAAGATCGTCAAATGCTTCCTGCACCTCTCGAAGGGCGAACAGCGACGACGGTTTCAGGCGCGGATCGATACGCCTGAAAAGAACTACAAGTTTTCCGCTGGTGATTTCCGCGAACGCCAGCACTGGGATGATTACCAGAAGGCGTATTCCGAGATGCTGACCGAAACCAGCACGAAGTGGGCTCCCTGGCACGTCATCCCGGCGGATCATAAATGGATCACCCGCGCCGCAGTCGCCGCACTCGTCGCGAAGGCCATCGACGACCTCGACCTGCAATGGCCGAAGATGACCGACGACGCCGTCCGCGAGATGGAAGCGTGCAAACAGCAGCTCCTCGCGGAAGAGGATTGATGAGTTATCCTCTGAGCGGTACGGCGCTAGCCGCCGGTGTCCTCTCAAATCACGAACCGGCGGCTAGCGCCGTGCCGCTCACGAAGACGTGATCATCGCTTGGGCTGTGACTCGCCGCGCTGAATCCTTTAGACTGACGAACGCAGCATCGTCAACCTCCAAGAAGACCGGCGCGCATGAGTTGGGATATTGCGGACTTCGCACAGCGGTCACGAGCGCTCGCCGAGTCCGTGCGCGGCCTCGAACCGGCACTCGTGCGTCTGGGGTTGCCGCCGCTTGCCGGTCGTGAATGGTACGAGCTGCTGGAGCGCAAACTGCTCCCGCAGCTGTGTGACAACGCCTTTCTCGTGGTCGCCGTCACCGGAGGAACGAACATCGGCAAGAGCGTGGTGTTCAACCACCTCGCTGGCTTCCGCGCGAGTGCCTCCAGCCCGCTGGCCTCCGGGACCAAGCATCCCGTCTGTCTCGTGCCGGAAGGTTTTGCCGAACGGCAATCGCTCGAAGCGTTGTTCCCCAGCTTCCAACTGGTGCCGTGGCATGAAGCCGGACAAGCGCTGCAGGATAGCGACCGGCATCTGCTCTTCTGGCGGACGCACGAGCGCGTTCCAGCGAACCTGCTGCTGCTCGACACGCCGGACGTCGACAGCGATGCCCAGATCAACTGGCAACGGGCCGACGCCGTGCGGCAATCTGCTGATGTGCTGATCGCAGTGCTGACCCAGCAGAAGTACAACGACGCGGCGGTGAAGCAGTTCTTCCGTCGCGCCGCGGCGGAGGACAAGGCCGTCGTGGTTGTCTTCAATCAATGCGAATTGCCGGACGATGAAATGTACTGGCCGCTGTGGTTGAAGACGTTCTCCGCTGAGACCGGCGTCATTCCCGAATACATTTATCTTGCACCGAACAACCGCACCGCGGCGGAAGCGATTGATCTCCATTTCTCGGAGCGAACGTGGTCACCGGAAGACACCGAGCCACGGCCGATCGATGATTCGCGGGTGCGTCTGCAGGATGTCTTCTCGCGTTTCCGGTTTGCGGACATCAAGCGCCGCACCTTGCGGGGTTCATTGGCCCGACTCGCCGATGATCAGGCCGGATTACCCGGCTTTCTGCGGGAAGTCGCCGCACGCAGCACGGAATTTCGCACGGCAGCGGACCTGTTAACCGCGCACCAACTCGCCGAGGTCGACGACTGGCCGGCTCCCC
>DASRYX010000609.1:0-3319 GCA_035686985.1 Planctomycetaceae bacterium
GCTCCGAGCACCACCGGAGTGAGTTCAACGCCTGCCGGGGACACATACCCTTCCTGCTTGAGGAAATACCCGGTGACCTGAACCGGCAGCCGCGCCGGTTTGGCAGGAATCCCCACGCCCAGTTGCGACGTCACCACGCGATACGCGTGTGGCGACGAGTCGGGCGTCACGATCCACGCTTCGTACAGCGTCTGCAATCGGTGGCGATTGCTCGCGGCGGTGAACGGGGTCAGCCGTTGCAGTTCCCCGGCGATGGTGATGGCCTGTCCGCGGTACCGGGACGGATCGGTCATCAGGTTCACGTACTGTACGTCGTAGCGAACTTTCGCCTCGAGGTCCTCCGGCGGGGTTCGGGCGGCGTCCTGCAGAAGATCAAAGAAGGCGTCGGATTCATCGAAACGAACGCCGAGCGTCGCATCGCGGACGGGGTTGAGATCGATATCGGCGGTGGCCGGCTGAGCAGCGCGGGGCGACGGACGGGGGGCAGCAGGTTGCGTGAGCGGCGGCGGAGCGCGGAATTCATCGTCGGCAAGGGTGTCGCGCGGCGGCGGCACAGCAGGTCCGGCGGTCAGGGCGTCCTCGTCGGTGGAAACCGTTTTGGCACGGCTGTCCGGGCCGCGAAACGCCTGGAACGCGAGTACGATGGTGATGCAGGCACCCACGAAAAAGAAGAGCTGCCAGACCCACGGCCGCGGCCCGAGTCGCATTCCGGTTGAATCACGCCATTCCATCGTCACTCCGCTCCGTCGAAGTCCGCTGACCGCTGACCGCTGACCGCTGACCGCTCCCGCGTCAGTCTGCACATCTTATCCGGATGCTGCAGGTTCACAATGCGAGATTACGTTCCTCGTCGCAATTCAACGCCGCGGATATCGTGGTGATTTCGCTACCTGCGGGAGTTCACGGCATGACATCACGGGATCTACGATCGGCGTGGCATTCGATTCGAGACACAGGCGACGCAACCAGCAACGCGCTTGAGGACGAATCCGCGTGGTGGCGCGCGGTTGTTGAACTGCTCTGGGGTGACGCCGAGGCGGCCGCGGAAGTTGTCCGCTCGTTGAAATTCGGACCGTTGGCGACAGCGGGACAGTGTGCGGCGGCGTCTCCAGCGTCGTTGATGGCCGCGTTGGAAGAGGTCCCGCGGGGACCGCAAAAATCATCCGTGCTGATTCGACTGGCGCAGTGGTGGGGCGAGGAATTCGGCGATGATGATTCGCCGGAATGGCGGGCGGACATCGAGCATTATCGCGCCGCCTTGCGTTCGATTCGCGGGATTGGTCCGGAAACGGCCGACCGCCTATTGCTCTTCGCCGCCGGGCGGACGGTGTTCCCGGTCGATCGCGCGATCTTGCGGATCGCGGTTCGTCACGGCTGGCTGGACTGGCCAGTCGACGACGAATCCGCGCAATCCTCACTCGTGAGCGCCTTCGGCAGCGACGTGCCCGAGATGCAATTCGCGGCCCGGCGGCTGAAAGCGATCGGTGCCGAATTCTGCGGCCGGGTCCCGAAGTGTGAAGCGTGCCCGCTGAAAAGCTGGTTACCCGAACCAGGACCACTTTTTGTCGATCAATGTTGACCCGACTGCTACAATACAGGGCACACTGTTTAAACCAGATTTCGTTGCTAGAAAGGACCGTCCAACCCATGGGCAGGACTCTGCGTATCGTTTGGGTCGCGTTGTGTTGTAGTCTGCCGGGAGTCTCCGTGTGGGCGGGTGAACCGGTGTTGTTAGGAACCGGCGATCTGCTCACGGGCATCCCCGGCAAAGGAACGCTCCGGCCTGACGAGATTAAGGCCTGGCTGGCGAATCCGAAGAATCATGTGGAACTCGACCCTGTCCTCCCGCTCGGACTGGCTGACGGGCAGAACAGCATTGTCGGGGTCAAAGAGAATCCGCTGACCCGCGCCAAAGTCGAACTCGGTCGGCAGCTGTATTTCGATACGCGCCTCTCGGTCGATAACACGGTCAGCTGTGCGTCGTGCCATCATCCGGAAGAAGGCTACGGCCGGCAGACCCAGTTCGGGATCGGCGTGCGGGATCAGCAAGGCAATCGCAATTCGCCGGTCAGCTACAACCGCATTCTTTCCGGTGCACAGTTCTGGGACGGGCGGGCTGGATCGCTCGAAGAGCAGGCGATTGGGCCGATCGCGAATCCGATCGAAATGGGCTACACGCATGATGACTGTGTCGCCACGCTGAAGAAAGTTCCGGGTTATGTCGCCCAGTTTGACGCCGTGTTCGGGAAGAACGGGCTGACGATCGCGAACGTTGGTAAGGCGATCGCGGCGTTTGAACGCTGTGTCGTGAGCGGGCCGTCGCCCTTCGATTACGCGGAGAAGTTCAAGCCGTTTGAGAAGATGGACGCCGCAGACCTCGCCGATCTTAAGGAAGATGATCCGGCGAGCTACAAGAAGTACCTGGAGCTCGCCGCGGCGGTGAAACAGCACCCGATGTCGGACTCGGCGAAGCGCGGCCGCGATCTCTTCTTCGGTCAGAAGGCGAACTGCACGGCATGCCACGTCGGGCCGAATCTCGCGGATGAAAAGTATCACAACCTCGGGATCGGGATGGACGCCAAAGACCCGGACCTCGGGCGGTATGCCGTCACGAAGGCCGAAGCGGACAAGGGGGCCTTCAAGACGCCGACAACCCGCAACGTGGCGTTATCCGGACCCTATATGCACGACGGCAGCTTGAAGACCTTAATGGATGTCGTCGAGCATTACGCCAAGGGCGGCACGCCGAACAAATGGCTGAGTAACAAGATCGTGAAGATCGACCTGACCCCGCAGGAAAAGCAGGATCTCGTCGCCTTCATGGAAGCCTGCACCGGCGCCTTCCCGCCAGTGGAACAAGGCCGCCTGCCGCAGTAGAAATGCATTGATTGCCGCTGAAGCCCAGGGATCGCGATCCCTGGGCTCTTTCGTTGAAACACATCAAGACGTTGCTCCCCGTTCTCGAACCGACTAGGCTAGAGGTTCAATCCCTCCGCGCGTTCGAGTGAGGTGTGCAGTGACGGCGATGGTCTTCTGGCTGGTGACGCTGACGGCGGGAGCACCGCCCGATTTCGACCGCGAGATCGCTCCGTTGCTCGCGCGGCGGTGTCTATCGTGCCACGCCGGGGAAGGACCGAAAGGCGGCCTCGATCTCACCACTCGCGCCAACGCTCTTCGCGGCGGCGACTCCGGGCCGGCGCTCGCCATCAATGACCTCCCGAAGAGTGGACTCTGGCAACGCATCGCCGATGATGAGATGCCGCCGAAACATCCGCTGCCCGCCGAAGAAAAGGCGTTGCTGCACGCCTGGTTGACCTCC
>DASRYX010000610.1:0-14986 GCA_035686985.1 Planctomycetaceae bacterium
CTTTCAACTCGTCAATCTGACGTTGCAGCGTCGCATTGTGAGCCGTGATGCGTTGCCGCTCTTCCGTCGTGACGTGCGGCAGATACCGTTCGCCGAAACTGGCGCTGAGTGCCCCGCCATAACCGATGAGCTGCGGCTTCAGCCAGTCGTGCTCGTCATACGCGCCTTTGAAGACCGCGACGAGACGGTAGTAATCGCGCTGCGGCAACGGATCGAACTTGTGGGTGTGGCACCGGGCACACTTCATGGTGAGGCCCATCACGCCGGCACTCAGCACGTCGATCGCATCGGCCATCACTTCCAACCGGTCGGGAACGAAACCGGTGAGATTGGCCCAGGTGGGATCGGGCGACATTCGCAGGAACGCCGTCGCCACGAGATGCTCTTCGATCTCCGGCGTGATCACCGCGGCATGCATGTAGTCGGCGAGTTCGTCCCCCGCGAGTTGCTCCTGCAGGAACTGGTCGTACGGTTTGTCGCTGTTGAAGGAACGGATGACGTAATCGCGATAGCGCCAGACATCGGGTCGCGGCAGGTGCTGTTCCCGCCGACCTTCACAATCGGCATACCCGGCGACATCGAGCCAGTGCCGTCCCCACCGTTCGCCATACCGCGGCGAGGCCAGCAAGTCTTCAATCAACTTTTCGTAGGCGAGCGGGTCATCGCTTTGGGCAAAGGCCCGAGCCATATTGGGATCGGGTGGCAAGCCGGTCAGATCCAAACACGCACGGCGGAGCAGCGTGAGCCGGTCCGCTTCTGGTGACAGTGACAGGCCCTGCGCTTCCAGTTTTCCGAGGATGAATGCATCGATCGGATGGCGGACTTGCTCGTGATGCTGGACCACAGGGACAGGCACGGATTGCGGCGGTTGAAACGCCCAGTGCTGGCGATCGGTGTCCCGTACCAGCGGATCGGCAGTGGTCCCGGCGACATCGGGTTCATCGGGAACTTCCGGCGCACCTTGCGTGATCCACTTCGTGATTCTGTCGATCTCGGCCGCTTCCATCGGTTTGACCATCGCTTCGACGAGGCGGGGACGCGGCGGCATTTCTTCCTTGTGAATGCGTTGCAGCAGCAAACTCTCCGACGGCTTTCCCGGAACGATCGCCGGTCCGGATTTTCCACCGCGCAACATCGCTGCCCGGATGCGGAGATCGAGCCCCGCTTCCTGCTGCTGGCGACCGTGACAGGCCGTGCAGCGCAACAGCAGGATCGGAATGACATCGTGCTGTGTGACCGGGGGGCCATCGGCACCCGCGTTGTCTTTGAACTGAGCTCCGCTGTCGATCCAGCGACGCAGCGTTTCGGTTTCGGCGGCGGTCAACGGATTCTGCTGATCCGGCGGCATCTCGCCATCGCGGATCACTTCGAACAGGCGGCTCTTCTCCGCGTGCTTCGGTGTGAAAATCGCCCCCGATTCGCCCCCCTTGCGAAGCCCTGCGGCCGATGTCAGGGAGAGCTCGCCTTTGCGCGTCTCGTCACCGTGACAGCGACCACACTTGGCTCGCAACACCGGTTGGATGTGCTGCTCGAAGGTGATCGCCGTGGGCGGTTCCGCACCGCGAACGCCGCCGCTGACGGCTCCGGCGATCAGCACGATGACGAAGTTCCACCGGCAATTCATGGAGGCCGTTCATCATGGTCGTCGCGCAGACGAGTGACCCGCGACAGCGAGCCGCATCTGACGCGAATTCATGACGATACCCCGATGCCGGCGATTTTCCAGCCCCTGACGGTTGATGACATCTGTAGCGTCGGGCGATCAGACGGCCGCCGGTAGCTCACGCGGACGGACATGGGCCGTCCAAGTGCGGACTTTGTCCACCAGCTCACAGAAATCAATCGGCTTGGACGTGTAATCGTCACAACCGGCCGCAATCGCCTGCTGACCGTCCGCCGGCATGGCGTAGGCGGTCACCGCGATGATCGGAATATGCCTGGTTCGCACGTTGGCTTTCAGCTGCTCGGCGAGATCCCAGCCGTCCATCTCAGGGAGCTTGATGTCGAGCAGGATCAGTTCGATTTCGTCAGCGGATTGTTGCGCCTCGCAAAGCCCGGACCGTCCATCCGCCGCGACAACGACCTCGTAATCATGCGCCCTCAGACAATGGCAGATGAGATGTTGGTGTGACGCGACGTCTTCGATCAGCAGAATCTTCACCATCGATTCTTGTCTTTCGCGTGACCGGCGGGCGTGATTTCCCGATGGCTTCAAATCGCCTGCGACCACCGGCGGTGTTCGCGGCTGCCGCTCAACGGATCACTGATCGAAACATAGCACTGATCCAGGCCGCAGACAAACTTCACGCAGATTTGCAGGGTTCTTGCTCACAGTCCTGCGATGTGGACCGGCGATTTTAATCGAGCCGTGAACTCTGGGAGCATTGACTTCATCCCACCGACAAAGTGGATGATGTGATGCTTTTCCGGATCCGCATATTGCGGTGCCAACCAATTGAACTCGAGCGGCAACCAGGTCACAGGTTCGCGCTTCGTCAGCTTCAAGTTCAGATAATGATTGTCCGGAAGGTACCCGTCCGGGTACGGTGCCGTCAGAACCGATAACAGCCGCCGGGCGGCGTTTCTGGAGATGACAAGCAGGCCGGCATTGAAGTAAGCGCCGCGTTGCGGCAATTCTCCGAACCACTCCTGACACCAATCTTCAAAAGGGCCGTCGACCTGTGGGATGCCCATGTCGGCGACGACGCCTGCGCCATCTCCGATCAGGTTGAACACATCCGGACAAGAGGGGGTGACGAGTTGATCAAGGTCGAGAAACAGACCTGTTTCATATCGGTCTTGCGCAGCAAAGCGTTTAATCGAATCAACCATGATCCAATGGGGCATTGCTCCGTATTGAAACCAGCTTGGAAACTCCTCTTCAATGCACAGTTCGGCTCCGACGCGCTCTGCATACTGACGCATGAATGGCAGCGTGTACTGCGCGTACCAGAGGTTGCCGATGTTGAACGTCGTCATCAGTCGCACGTTTGTCGCTCTCGTCACAAAAGGAGCAAGCTCGCGTGAAGACCAGGCTTACCAGGATGCCAGGAGACAGGCCGTGTCTTCGGCGACAATGATTTGCTGATGGTGCTCCCGGGCAAACTGATTGACCGATGACACCAGACCACGGAGCCAGATTTGTCCGGGCGCGTAGTCGTCAACGATCACATGGGCCTGGGGGAAGAAGTGGCGGCAGAGGTCCAGCTCACAGGCAACGGAATACGCGTCATGGGCTCCGTCGAGAATGATGAGGTCGGGAATGATGTCGAGCGCCCGCAGATGATGGAGAGCATAGACGCTGGTCGTCCGCATCGGGATGACTCGATCCTGCAGATCGAATGAATTGACGACAAACTGGTCAAAGAGCCTCGTCATCAGATCCGCACGGTTCGGATCCCGTTCCCGCCAGGCTCGCCCGGCCTGATGCTCTTCGGATCCGAGCCAGGTATCAACGCAGATGATCTGCGCGGCGCTCGTTTCAGCGATGAGGCGCGTCGATCCGCCAAGCCAGGCGCCAATTTCGACGATGATTTCCGGGGCGTGAGCGGGAAGGGCTTCGGTCAGAAGCGCATGCAGACCGGGGCCTGTGAAATGCAGGTCATGGCGAGGATTCAAGTCGGGGACCGGATGAGCCGGCCAGGGATACTGATCCGCCAGCGCCGTCAATCCGCCGCCGTCATTCCAGACGGTCTGCAGACGCGACTCCAGTCGGAAGCGTGCCGCAAGGGCATCGAAGATCCGCTGGACGGTCTCGAGAGAAACGTCAACTCCGACGGCCAACCGGATCTGCTGCAGGATCGCTTCGCGTAAACCGATCCCGACGTTGCGCGGATCGCCCATCAACAGATCAATCGTTCGCGCGGCAATATCGGTGTCAGCAATATGCTCGGCGTGCTGGCAGATCAGCTCACGAATTTGTGAAGCAGCATACATCCCGAGCAGGCCTTTCAATTCACAGGATTCAGATCGGTTGCATGTCACTGATCAGTTCAAACTGGCGCATCGACTTCGCATTGCCGTGGGCCACGTAGATCGGGGCTCCGCGACGGGAAATCAGCCGTCCGTTGGGCTGCACGGCGATGTCCTGCAACCGGTCATGCAGACAGTAGTTCCAGCCCGCTTCAATCTGATGCCAGCGAAGGGGATCGGAATGGCAATAGAGGTTGAGCGCCGTCTGGTCACCCCAGTCCGAAGACCCGAAGAGTTTCGGGGAATGCAGCAATCGGTCCGCTTCCCGGAAGTACGACAGCATTACGGACACGGTCCCGGCGGCAAAACCGGAGTTCAAAAAAGGGTGCGTTGAGAGCAGTTGAAATGCCCGTTGACGCATCGCCGGATCATGGATCGTGAGCGTCCAGCAGGCCACCGCCGGATTATCCGGATAGGACTTCGGCTCTGCGCACGCGAGCAATCGCTGAGGATGCTTCGCCACCAGTTGCCACAGCGGTTGAAGCCGGCTTTGAAACAGGACATCTCCGGCATCCCAGTAAGCGACCGGTGTGTCCGCCGGCCACCGCGCCAGGAGCGGCTGGAAATCTCGCAAACGGCGAATCGGGGTCATCACGCCGCTCGAGGGTAGGAAGTGCGCTTCCACGCCCGGCAACTGAGACAGTCGTCGACGCTCTGAGGGAAACAATCCGTAGGCCACCGCTGTGACAATCTCGTGGTTGCCATGGCGTCGTAGCGATGGCAGAAACTGTCGGCGGAACTTGCGCAGATGACGGCGATCAAACGCCGCGAGGATTCGCCCCGGTCGCTGCGGCGCCGGGCTTTGACCGTGGGATTCTTCCGGGTGTCGTGCCGCCGGCGAACTTGTGCGGGTCGGCCGGCGGGGATTCTGGTGCAGGGCTCTTGCGATCGGGGAGTATTGGATTCGCCATTCCCGCGCCCGCAAATCACGGGCACAACACGCGCATTCACAGGCCGACGCTTCACTGCGAAACTCAATCTGCTGCAAAGCCGACCGGCGGAAGAGTGTCGCCCCCATGCCGACGTGCTCGTCGAAGCCGGTGCCCGACGCCGTCAGGTTATAGTCCGCGGCAACCGCGGCGAGTCTCGGATCCGCCTGCAGTTCGGACACCAGCTGCCGGATGCAATCCTCGGCGAGGATGACATCGTCGTCGAGATACATCACCCAGGGAGCGTTCCCGAGCACTCGTCCGGTGTTGCGCGCGCGGGCGATCGTCTGCCAGCGGTTCTCATCGGTGGGTCGGCGACGTCCGAGAACTCGAAAGATCTGCAGCCGAACGCCGGATTGGGAATCCACCGCGGCTTTGAGCACCGGGCTCACCGGCGCGATGCCACGCGTCAGAATAACCAGATCGACTTCGACGTCTTGCGTCATGGCACTTCCCAACGCGTCGCTGACCGAGCCGCGGGTTGTCTAGGGCTTGACCGATTCACATTCGCAGAGCCACGGTGTCCTTCGCATCGGCTCGCAGTCATTTGGAGGGTGTACGGCCGGTGCGCCGTAGGTCGCCCCAGGACCCTGTAGCTGGTAATGATCGTGGGATCGATCACACGGAAGGGGCGGATAATATTCGGCGCTTTCTGCCGCCGTCATTCCGACTTCCACCTGCATGAAGACCGAGACATGCTCGGCGACGCGAACGATGCCGAGCGGCGGGATCTGCTGCTGGTTGTGCTGATGAATGGCCAGATGCGCTGCGATCTCTTCACCGAGCAGCCAGAGCCCGTCGTCGAGCCGGACATTGCCGCAGTCGCGCGGAATGAACACGCCCGCGACATCCGAGAGGCTGCACGTCCGGATGATCGACAATGTTGACGACATCATCTGTTCAGCCCGCAGCAGCAAGTTCGCCGTCGCGCCATGCACCGGCAAGGGAGATGAGACGACAGAGATGCGTGCGAGCTGCGGAAACGTGGGGGGAAATGACACGGTGCCAGCGAGCGACTTTGCCAGCAGTTGCTGTCGGGTCAAAGACATCTGGAATCTCCACGGCGAACGATGGGGGGCCCGGCGACGAACGTTCCCTCTACGGACGATTACCTATAAGAGGCGGCAAGACATGCGTGATGAGAGGGAATTTGTAGCTTCCAAGGTTGTGTATACAGCCTATATTGACCGTTTGCAACAACTCTTCTGAGGCTCTATTTGGCTTTGGCGGCAGGTCTTACGGTTTGAGCCACGCGAAATCCCAGATACGGCCGACGACGATCGGCCGAGTGTTGGTGCCGCTGGGCACTTCGCGCCGTGACGGGTTCGTAGAGAAACGCGCCGCCGCGGGTGGCCCGCATTCCCTGCTGCTGATAACCGCCGGCGTCGAACTCGTCCGACTCGTGAAATCCTTGTCGAATCGGGTAGTCGTACCAGGGGTCGCCGCACCACTCCATCGTGTTGCCGAGCATGTCGAAGAGCCCCCATTCATTCGGGAGAAGCTCGCCGATCGGATGGGCGCGATAACCGGAGTTGCGCACCGTCCACGCGTAGTCGTCGAGCAAGCGTTCGTCATTGCCATAGCAACGACTCATCGCTGATCCGGCCCGCGCGGCGAACTCCCATTCCGATTCCGTCGGCAACCGATAGCCCGTGCGATCCAGTAGATTTGCAGGAAGCGTCATCCCCGGCGCGATCTGGTCCAGTGAGGGATAGCACATCTCATCTTCCGGAACCCCTTCCTGCTCACTCAGCCAGCGGCAGTAACGGGCGGCTTCATACCAGCTGACCGAATTGATCGGGCAGCGCAAGTCGGGGCTGTATTCGATCGAGTAGTTGTACTTGGGCTGAAATCGCAGAAATTGCTCGACCGTCGTTTCGCAGGTTGCCAAGGCAAAGCTCCGCGGGATTCGCCGTCGATGCTGCGGCTCGCGATGCGGATCCCGGCCCGACTCCGTCGGTGCCGACCCTTGTTGAAACTCAACGCCGTCCGCGATGCGAACCATCGTGTGATCGTTCGCACCGACACGCCATGATGCCGGGCGCTCGGTGAATGACGAGGAAGCCGCGGGCTCGGCGACATGGTCGACCTGTCGGGAACGCCGGCACCACAACTCCGCGACGGCATGGACGCCGGCATGCGGATCGGCCCGGCAGGCGAGAATCGCATCGACGTTGTTCTGAGGGATCTCGTTCATCGTCTGCGCGGCCAGCATCAGCAGCAGGCGATAGCGCGCCTGATCAGCGGAAGCCCGAGACAGTTCCTCGATTAAAAGTTGCGGATTGACCGTCCCTCTCCCCGCAAACTGGACCGCGTACGACGCCCCGCGGGGATCGGCGGACTGAATCAGACGCCGGAAGGGTTCGGGATCGCCGAGTTCAAGCAACGCCAGTGCGGCGATGGCCTGGCGGCGGGCGAGCGCGTCGCCGGTGGCATCGTCCGGGATTGCGCGGTGCCAGACCGAAATGACGTGGGGGCCGGTTGTCGTCTCCGCGGAAGTCTGCATGGCGACCGGATAAAACCCGGTCTGGGCCACACGGGCGCACGCCTCGCGGTGTTGAGGAAGCGTGTCCCCCGAGACAAACACCGATTCCACCGCGTGCCCGTTCCACCACGCCCCGGAGAACGTGCCCTCCGGGTTGGCCCGGGCATCGACCTGACACCAGCCGTTGCCGAGATGACTGCTGAACTCCGGACTCGAGTCCGACCAGCAGTCTTTATACGCCAGAGATTTTCGAACCTTCCACCGGACGGAAGAATAGAGCCGTTGACCGTCGGTCCCGATCGTCAGCAGGTTTGTCTTCGGCACGAATCCCTGCTCATTCAACGGGCCCCAATGTTGACTGTGCTCCGCATCGGTCGCTTCGACGTACAACTCGGCGTCGGCGACCAGGGCATCGGGGGCAGGACGGAACCACAACCCCGAGAACCGGCGCACACCCGCGGAGTCCTGATACGCCGCGACATCCGCGATCAACAAGTTACGCGAACGGCACGAGCGATGGCGCTCTCGCAGCGCGGGCGGATCCAGATCAGCAGCGAATTCGGTTTCGGCTCCATCGCGCAGCCAGGCCGCCGCAACGTGCGTGGGTCCCTCGAAGGAATAGGGGCGAACACAGCACGGACGATAACCCCATCGGTTCAATTCCGCGCTGATTTCCTCGAATTCGCTCAGCGGCAAACTCGGAACGAGCGCGAAGTCGGGGTGCAACATCGTCGTCGAGCTGGAAAAACAGCGACTGGTCGCGGCGCTCAGCGCCGGGATTTCACGGCGAGCGGATGCCGTCTCCGCCGGTGCTTCAAGAAGAGTGCGCAGCGCGGGTTGGGCTGTCTCCGCTGTTTCTCGTAGCGTCGACAGAAACATCCGGAACTGCGCCGGCTCCGCTTCGATGGTCAGCTCGGCCAACTGGCTGGGTTTGGAGGAGACGAACCGCGACAGATACGCCGCGGCGTTCGTGCGGTCCGATTCGGAGAACGAACGGTCCCGATAGATTTCCGTTAACCGCGGTGCGAGCTGGTCAGCGATCGGATCGAAGGCCCGCACCCAGTCATTGATGAGCAGCGGGTTCTCCCGAATGATTGAGGTGGCAAGCCAGTTCAACAGGGATGACCAGCGGGCATCAGCAGGAGAGAGTTCCGCCAGCATCGCCGCCGCGCCGAGACGAGCGCCCGCCGTTGCCTGAAGGTTCTCGGCAATGGGCCACAGTCCATTACAGGCGTCGTCCGTGTGCTGAGACAGAATCGGAAGAACCGCAAGCAATTCCTGCGGCTTCATCTGTGTCAGCCGCTCGATGACGCATGGCAGCGCGTTGACCTTCTGGCTGATCCGCGCCAGACCGGCGCGCAGTCGGGCATCCGGAGGACTGCTGGCGTCGTCTAACACCTGATCCAGCCAATATCCTGTATCGATCTTTCGTCCGCGAAACTCATTCAGCATCGACGGCAGCCGTTGCAACTCGGCACTCAGGATCTGGCTGGCGGCATTCCTGGCGAGAAACTGATTTCGATAATGCAGGCCAACGAGACCAATCAACATCAGGAAGGCGACCGCGATCGTGACTCGAACACCGTAATACCGCGTCGCGGCCCGCATCATGATGCGCTGGTGCGGCGTCCAGCTGCGCCAGGGAACCAGCACACCAATCAGAAGCAGTTCGGCGAGCGTCGGGAGCAACTGTGTTTGCGGCCGCCCGCTCCAGTGAGAGGCGAGTTGCTCCAGCCGTACTTCGGCCCGTCCGCGACGGGTTTCCCGTTGTTTGCGGGTCAACCACTCGCGCAGGGACGGAACGAGGAAGTCGTGCGCGAGCTGGAAGCTGGCCAGACGGTTCCGCGGGACCGATGAGTTCGAGGGTTCGTGCCGGGTCGCAGGATCACAGAGTGTGATCAGCCGCAGATCGCCGTTCAGCAGATCAAGCAGAGCGTCGAAATCGGCACTGCGGTCACGGTAGCCGGACGCGATCAGCAGATCGTCGTAGGAGACCATCTGACCCTTGATGTCGGCTCCCGATTCCGGCATCAGGGCTTTCAGGACGGCCCGTGCACCCTTCTCGTGAAAGCGGTATTCCGGCGGCGACGACGGCGAGTTGAACGTCTCTTCCAGAAAGGCAACGCCGACGCCGGTGGCACCGCCGATGGCTTTCAGCGTCGCAGGAGTCCACGGCCGGTGCTTCACCATTTCGGCAAAGACAGCAAGCCGGACGCACACGACCTTGCCGCCCTCTGATAAACTCGCGACAGCCTGCGTGAGGAACTGCTGCTGTTTGCGATCAAGATCGCGCGGGTTTTCCGGCAGGGCTCCCAGCGCGCGGCCAAACGCAGCCAACACAATCTCAGCGTGAGCTAAAGGAAAAAGGTCGACGGCGGCGGAGTTGTGTCCTTCGACCAGCCGGATTTCGAGTTCGTGAAGAAAGCGGATGCTCGCCATCCAGAAATCGACGCGCACCATTAACAGACACTGCACACTTCCGCCATCGCATTGCCGCAGGGCTTGCGCCAGTTCGGTGCCTTCCTCGGCGCTGTGCGCGTTGAGCCATTGCTCGAACTGATCGAGGACAAAGACCAGCTTCTTCCCTGCAGGCAGGCCATGACCGCGCCGCAGCGCGGACAGTGACTCGACCAGATCGAGATGGCTGTCGAGCAACGGACAGCGCTTGCGCAGCGCGAGCAGTAATTCCGCTTCAGTCTTATCGGGAGTGGCTTCCAGATAGATCGAGATCACGGATTCGGAAAGTCGCGGCAGCAAACCCGCCTTCACGAGCGACGATTTCCCGCATCCCGACGGCCCATAAATCAACCCGACCGAAAACGTGTTGGCGCAGTCAGTTTCCTCGATGTGAGTTTTCCAGAAGCGCAGGCTGTTCGGCAATCCCTGTCGATCCTTGGGTCCCGCCAGCAGCGACAGAAAAAAATCGGCGTCATGTGCATCGAAAGACCGAAGTCCCTTGGGGACGATCTTGATCGGTTGCCGGTCGCTGGTCGCCATCTCCGACGGTGGACTCGTGGGCACGACGGGACTCGAGTCCGGTTGAACCCCCACGGTCGCTGAGGCGCGCGATCCAGCGATGGTTGTCAGGTAATACCGCAAATCATCGGCCAGATCGTTCGCCGTGGAATACCGATCCGAAGCCCGCCGCGAGAGCGCTTTGAGGCAGATGCGATCCAGCTCTTTTGGCACCTGATCATCGACCTGACGCGGCGGTCGCGCATCGAGCGTAGCGATCTGTTCTAACAGTTCCTCGCGGGTCTCGCCCTTGAACGGACGCCGGCCGGTCAACAGCTCGAACAGGACGACCCCGAGACTGAAAATATCACTGCGGCCGTCGACCCGATGACCTTCACCGCGGGCTTGCTCCGGGCTCATGTACGCCGGGGTGCCAACATACCCGGGTCCCTTGCCCCGGTTCTCTTCATGCAGGGCGAGTCCGAAATCAACGAGGTACGTCTTCCCGTCGTTCCCGATGAGAATGTTCCCCGGTTTGACGTCCCGATGAATGACCCCCTGCTTGTGGGCATAGTGCAGCGCTTCCGCCAGTGCAATCACCAGCTCGGCGATTTCGCGAAAGTTCGGCCGACGATGTCGCAGCATCACGGCGAGGTTCGAGCCTTCGATGTACTTGGAAACCACGTAGCACGGATAGCCCGCTTCGCTGCCGAAATCATGCACCGGCACAATGCCGGGATGATCCAGTTTGGCGACCGTGCGGGCTTCCGCCAGGTAGAGTTCCGCATCGACTTTCTGCGCCACCAGACTGGCATGCGGCACTTTGATCGCGACGAGCCGGCTCAGTTGTTCGTCATGGGCGAGATAGACGACGCCGAACGCTCCTTTACCCATCACCTGTTCGATGCGATAACGCCCCAGACGTTCGGGGTGATGCACGGATTTGGACGGGCTGTTGGCAATCGTCCGGACCTGATGATCCAGCAGCGCGTCCCGCAGCAGATCCGGCAGCTGCCCGGCGACTTCGGGAAAGCGGTCCCGATAATCAGCGATCTTGATGTCTTCGCCACGCTTGGAACGATAGAACGCCTCGATCGAGATCAGTTCTTCCGTGAGCCGCCGGCGGTCGATCGCCGGGTGATCCTGCAGCACGAGTTCGATCGTCGGGGGCTGTCCCGCCTTCCACGCGCGCTCGAAGGCATCGCAAATTGCGTCCAGGCGCAGCGAAGCCGAGGGATCATTCACGCATCGGGCCCTGACTGCGAATGCTCAGTTCAGCGAGAATCAGTCATCAGGAAATGATGATGCGATGATAGTCTGCCGAAAATCGCCCCACAAGCCGCCGCGCGATGACCGGAGAAGGTGAGCGCAGCGAGCGATGAGCCAAGACTGGTGGGCACGGCCCACCCTACAGACGAAATGCTTACGCCGCGAGCTGCAGTTCTTCGGCGACGGCGTCGACCTGCTCGGTCGCGATCTGCTCAAGTTGATCGGCGAAACCGACCAGCAGGGCGAAATCGCACAGCCGGTTGATGCGGCGGGGAAAGCCGCGGGTGCAATGATGAATGCGCTCGATGGCGTCCTCGTCGAAGATGGGCGACGAAGCCCCGGCAAGTTGCAGCCGATGCCGGACATAACCCGCGGTTTCTTCGAGCGAAAAAGGTTGCAGCGCACATGTGAAGGCCAGCCGATCGTGCAGGGCTGGACAACGGCCGATCTGTCCCACCAGCTCCGGTTGCCCGCAGAGAATCAGCGAGAACGCGGCGGTATCGCCGTGGCGGTAGTTGAGCAGCAACTGCAGCGTCTGCCAGACGTGGCGGTCTTCAATCGTCTGGGCATCATCAATCACGATGACAGGGTGCCGTCCCGCATCCCGCCAGGTTTCGAGACAGGCTTCCCAGCGCAATAGACTGTGGTCGAATGGTTCGCCGGTGAGACCTGAGTCATCGCCCAACTTTCGCACGAGGTAGCCCACCAACTCGTTGGGTTGCAGCTGAGGTACCAGCACGGTCGCGATCGGTCCCGCCGGTGCGCCGAGATCACTCAGGAACGCATCGATCAGAAATGACTTGCCCACACCGGCGTCGCCGACCATCAGCGCCGCGGGTTGCTTCTGTTCGATGAGATAGCGCAGCTTCAATCGCGCGGCCCGGTGAGTCTGGGCGGGAAAGTAACCTTCGCCGGGAGACTGTGCACGAAACGCCGGTCGGGTCAGCTGCCAGTAATCTTCATACATGACGCGGGCGCTCTCGACGAAGGAAACAAAATCGCGACGCAAGCGTTCCGCCATCACTGCGGCGACAAAATCGGCCCGGTGACGGGTGCAAGAACTTGACCGGCAGGCGATGGAAACGTGAAGTCCGCGAGGTCGTCATCGGTTTCAATGGTTCCCGCCAGCCAGACCGGGGCTTCCGGTGACGGTGACGGCAGACCTTCATACGTCGCGGCGACAATTCCCGAAGCGGGCGAGTGATCGGTGCCAAAGGCCGTTGTCAGATCGGCGAACTCCGCGGTGGACGGAGGTCGCACCGGCGTCACGGCGGCGACGCGCAGTGTGGAGCGGGAAGGGCGTGCGTCATCTAAGGGCAAATCAAGTTCCAGCCCGAGATCCGCGAACTCTTCCTCTTCAGTGTCATTGATCACGGCAACCGGCGTCATGAACGAGTTCCCGATCACGGCGCCGCCAAGGATCACCATGCTCAGCCCGAAGCCCAGCACGACATACGGACGCTGGCCGCACCAGGTGCGGAGCTGCTCCCAGTGACGCGTGAAGGCCGTGACTTTAGAACGGGACGAATGTGACGAGGTACCCATGTCTGCTCCCGTTGTGGCACGAACGCGCAGCTTGAGCGCAAAAGTCGCTGCTGAACTATCGGTGTAAAACTGGAATCAGCTTGAGGTGTTTAACGATTTGGCAGGCCAGGGGCTTTGGGTGGATGGCTGGGCCAAGAAGATCATTGCGACCTACTTGAGCCCATTCTTCAGAGACCGGCCAGGAATTCTCAGAAATTCATGGAGAAACGGCCCCAGCGGCAATTTTTTCCGAAACTGCTCTTTGCGCGTCTGGCGCTCATCCGCTATAGGACGCACGCTTCACACAGGACATCCGTGTCGCACATCGATCGGCCTCTCCCTCCGATCGCGGCTCCCGTCCTCAATCCCATCTCGGATCCAATTCGACTCGAAGGACAATTCCATGATCAAGCGTTACGCATTGATGATCGCCGCGGCGGCGCTGGTGTCATCCAGCGTGGGCTGCTGCCTGACCGGCTGCGGTTATCGCGGCAGCTGCCCCCCCTGTGGCGCCGGCTACGCGCCCGCCTCCATGTCCCCGTGCGGTCCTGGCGGCTGCCAGCCGTCGTACGCTCCGCAAGGGGCTTACTATCAGGGTGCCTCCGCCACGGCGATGGGTGACAGCGCGATCATGACCGCGTCGCCGATCATCCCGGGCTCGGTCTATCCGAGCACCGCGTCGATCCCGATCAACACCGTCCCGGTGTACTAAACTCGCCGCCGGATGAAACCCAGCCAGGGCCGGAGTTGACCGTCACCGCTCAGGGATGAGTGCGGACCGTCAATGGGTTTGTCCACGAATCAGTTCCGGTCGACGACATCTATCCGAGACGGGTTGCTCGGACAGGGCCGATGTCGGCTCCGTCATGACGAGAAAAAGTCAGCCGGGTTCTGCGGGGAACCCGGCTGACGCCGCGCGCGGACCGCACCATGTGCGCTAAGTCTGTTTCCCTCGCGCTTCTGAACCTTCTGAGGCATCCTGCTGTCAGCATCGCAGCAACAGTTGCCGATGAAATCAGCGCCGCCAGAGGAATTCGGCGTCCGGGTGAAAGTTTCGCCCGGCAGCCTTGCTCGCGAAGGTAACTTCGATAACATAGACGGACGCGCCGCACGGGCGCACCCCCATTTGCCCAAGTGGCGGAACTGGCAGACGCGCTAGGTTGAGGGCCTAGTGAGGTAACACTCGTGCAGGTTCAAATCCTGTCTTGGGCATTTCCTTAAGCTGAAACGACTTAGCGTTACCTGTCGACGGTCGGCAGTGCAGCAAAAAAGCCTTGTGAATCGTGGTAGTCCTACCACATTTCGAGGAAACGCTGCATAATGGTCCGTCCCAAGTCGCTGGTGCCGTCGTACTTGTTGCATAAGCCGAGCGGTCAAGCTCGAGTTCGGCTGAACGGAAAAGATCACTATCTGGGACCGTACGGCAGCGAAGATTCGCGCCGTCGCTATGGCGAATTGATCGCCAACTACGCCGCCGGGAAGCCGGTCGATCCTTTCGTCCCCGCTGGCGGTGGGGATGCATCCGCCTCGCTCTCTGTCAGCGAGCTACTTCTCGCCTTCCTGGACTTTGCCGAGGGGCATTACGTCAAAGGGGGAAAGCCGACGGACGAAGTCCATTGCTACCGTGCGGTGATCCGCATGATGTCCGAGCTATACGGTTCGACGTTCGTCGATCGGTTTGGCCCGAATGATCTACGGGCTGTGAGGCAAGCGATGATCGATGCGGATTGGTCGCTGGGCTACATTCAACGCCAGATCAATCGCGTCCGGCACATTTTTCGTTGGGGCGTCGGCCGCGATATGGTCCCACCGGCGGTCCATCAGAAGCTGTGTGCCGTGGAACCCTTGCAGG
>DASRYX010000611.1:0-15580 GCA_035686985.1 Planctomycetaceae bacterium
AGCCGCTCGGGATCAACCGCGGCGATTTTCACGCCTTTGAACTCTACCTGCAGATCCCGCAGTCCCGGCTGCGCGATCTCGTTGAGCAGTTCGGTCGCGACGACTGCGGGCGTCTGCTCCCCGGAAATCATGCGAACCGAACCGCCGCCACTGATGGCAATCCCGCGCAGCGCGATCATTTCCGTGATGTTGCCGACCCCGATCGCATGAAACGTGCGTCGCGGTCCGTTGTCTTTCGCTCCGAAAAGCAGATTGATCCGCTTAATGAAGTTGGACGCATCGGTGTCGCCTGAAGAAACGATGCCATCCCCAATGTAGATGACGTGGGCGTCCGCTGGCGCTTTCGCGATGACATCATTGAAGGCCCGGTCGAGATTCGTCCAGCCGAGCGACAGGCGGTCATCGAGGAACTGCCGGGCGGTGGCGATGTTCGCTTCATTTGCGACCGCCGGTTCAGGGAACGCCCATGCTGTGCCGACATCGCTCGCCGCAAGTTGGAAGCGGTCTTCCTTTCCGAGTGCGGACAACACCGTGGCCACGAACTCGGTCTGCTGTTTTCGCTTCTCGTTGTCCATGGACGCCGATGTGTCACAAAGCAAAACCACCTTGATCGGCTCGCCATCCGGCAACAGTTCGCGCTGCCAGTTCCCTTGTCCCCCCGGCGGAGAAAGTTGCACGAGCAGATAGCCGTCGTCTCCGCGTCGATGCGGAATCGCCACCACATCCGTCTGCGTGCGATCCAGCTCGCAGACCACTTCGAAGTCGCGCGTGGGGATGTATTCCTGCGCGTTGAATTCCACTTGAGCCGAGTGTGCTCCCTGCTGTGTTCGCACAGGATGCGATGGACAAGTAATGCTCTTGAGTGGCAGCGCCGAGTTGACGGTCACATTCAGCAACAGTTCCCGCAGCGGCTTGGTCTGCAGGAGATCACTCCGCAGGTTGTAGCTGTAGCGATACCGCTGGCCACGCAACGGCAGCACCTGTGTGTAGACGATCTTCACGCGTTTTTCGGAATGCGGTTCAATCGGGAAGACCCGGGCCTTGAACAGATTGCCGCTCGTCCATTCCAGCAGACCGGGATCCCGTCGCTCACGCAGAATCGTTTCGTAGATTTCACGAGCCCGCTGTTTCTCGACGACATCGGCGTCGATGAGATCGTTGCCGATCCACATTCCGAAGCCGCTGATCGACGCGTCCTGAGGAAGCGGGAAATGAAAGACGCCTTCCAGTCGCCCCCCCGTGTGATTGACGAACGATTCTTCGATCGTCGTGCGGGCGATCTGATCGCGGATCTCGACGCTGACTTTGTGATAACCGACGGTCAACGGTTCATTGCGACCGTCGGGCAGGTTGACGATGAGCGAGCCCAGCGACTCGGTCGCCGAGGTTCCTTCAAAGCCGGTCAGCCAGACCGGAGCCGTGGGGACCTCGACAAGCTTCTCGTCCCGATCGACGCGCAGCAGCTGCTTCTCGCCGGGATGGAAAACGCGGTCCCCCTGCCGCGGCCCGAGAAGCGTAAACGACGTTTTCGTGTCGGCGATGAGTTGCTGCGGGTAGTGGACTTGCACCTGTCCGTTATGCAATCGCGCCTGACCAGGCGTCAGGCATTCCAGCAGCGATCCCGGACCGACGGTGAGCTCGACCGACGACGTGAGGGAGACCTTGACCGCGTTCGGTCCACGATGTTCGACCCGCAGCCAGTCGCCCGGCTTGAGCACGGTCTCGCGACACACCGGGGTCCAGCGCTTTGCGAGCGCCGGACGCAGCACCACGATTCCCTGAGCCGCGCTGACCTTGCCAATGCGTCCGTCTTCCGACAGTGATTTGGCGATGACGAATTTTTCCTCGGCGACCGGTGCGTTGACCGCAACGAGTTCCAGTTGCGCCAGCCGCTGGCGCGGCGCTTTCTGGCCCTGTTCTTTCGGCGCAGGAAATGCGCGGAGCAGCACCAGCTCATGGGTCTTGGCATCGGCCAGCGCTTCGACTTCCACGTCGCTGCTGTCCGTTTCCGTTGCCAGCGCGACACGGTACACATGGCACTCGCGGCCTTCGTAAACATCGCGATCCACGGCTTGGGCCTGCAGCAGTGGTGTGGAATCGGTGACGCCGACCTCCAGCAGCGCGAGCAGATCGACCGGTGTTCGTGGTGACCGGAACCACGGGGAATCCCCGACGACCACGCTGTTCTCGGTCTCGTCGATCTGCCACCAGCGCGAGCCGGTCGCGATCTGATACCGCTGCGGTGATTGTTCCACTCGCACCGAACCGGGAGCCCGGTAAGAAACCAGCGACGCTTCGGAGGCACCGTCCTTAGTTCGCACCAATTGAAATTGCAGCGTGTCCGCGCTGCGTAAGCGATCGAGGACTTCCCCGAACGGGACGGCTCCGCTCACGACGCCGCCGAACGGATTCAACCACATCACCGCGGCGACCAGCGTGGCGGCGACCGCGAGTATTCCTCGAGACAGCAATGCGAACATCTTCGATCTCCGAGCGGGAGAGGTCGGCGGCAAAGTCGGGGATTCGACGGTGGCAGGGGCCGCAGAGTTCCCACCTTCTGGCAAATCCGTCGTGGTCAGTTCATCGGCGGCGAGAAAGGCATCGAGCGCAGCCTGTTCGATGGCCCTCAGCCGATCGGCATCCGGCGGTGTGAGATCACGCTCCGCGGCGCGCAAGAGCGCCATGAGGCGCGGTTCATCAGGATCAGGCAGCGATTCCGGTGTCATGGCTAGGCAAACACAACTGTGGTTGAAATCGTCGAGGTCATGGTCTTGCGGTCAGGGGTCCGCCGCAGTGAACGAGGATCGTGTGACACGTTGAAACAACTCACGAAACTCCCGGCGGGCCCGGGCGAGCTTCGACTTTATGGCGTCCACCGTGCTGCCCCATTGCTCGGACAGCGTTTCCAGCGAATGTTCATCCAGGTATTTTCCGGCGAGCAGGGCGGCGTATTCCGGAGAAAGCTCGGCCAACGTCCAACGCACAATCTCGGTGAGTTCCCGACGTTCCCATACTGCGTCGGGGATCTCCGAACCATCACCCAGCCACGGAATGTTCAGCATGCCGCTTTCCGCGAGCTGCAACACGCGCGTCGCCCGATGATTCCGGCGAGCCGCCAGCGCGACTTGCCGGTGCGCAATCCCTGTGAGCCAGCTCCATAACGTCCCGCGGGTGGAATCGAAGGTTCGGGCCGACCGGGCGGCGGCGAGGAACGTCTCCTGCACGACATCCCCGATCTCCGGCGACTCCGGTCCCAGCAGTCGCGCGACATACCGCCAGATATCGCCGCTGTATCCGCGATACAACGCCGTCCAGGCGTCACGGCAGCCGTCGCGCAAACCGTGAATGACCGTCAATGAGTGCTGCTCATCCAGCAACGGAACGTTCCGCGGCAACCGTCCGGCCGGATCGGCCGCGTCGTCAGGGGAAGGGAAGTCGCACCATCATAAAGAATTGGCGCGATCCCGCGGCGCGGTGTCGCACAATTTCTGAGAATGTTCCGTCGGCGAGGGAACTGGATCACAGCCCGAGGACGTCGGTCATCGAATAGAGCCCGGCCCGTTGACCGACGAGAAATTTTGCCGCGGCAATTGCCCCCAGCGCATAACTGTCGCGCGACTGTCCCCGGACAGTGACCTCGAGCGTCTCGCCAATCATCCCGAAGACGATCGTGTGTTCGCCGACGTTATCGCCGGTGCGCAGGGCGTGGTAACCGATTTCATTGCGCGGCCGTTGTCCGATTTGTCCGTGCCGCCCGTGGATGTGCTGATCCTGTCCCATCTCGCGCGCGACGATCTCCCCGAACTTCAGCGCGGTGCCACTCGGCGCGTCAGCCTTGAAGCGGTGATGCCGCTCGATGATTTCGACATCAACCCCGCTGGTGTGCGATCGGAGCACGCGAGCCGCATCGGAGACAAGCTTCATCGCGAGATTGACAGCGAAGCTCATGCTGGGGGCCATCAGGATCGGGGTCGCCTGTGCCGCCGCGGCGATGGTTTCCCGCTGTTTGGCTGTAAACCCGGTCGTGGAAATCACCAGCGGAATTGCTCGGGATTCACAAACCGCGACGAGTTCCATGCACGCTTCAGGAACGGAGAAATCAATAATGACATCGACGTGCTGGTCGACGCCGGCGGTCACTGGGATACCCAGTTTGCCCACTCCCGCGAGTTCGCCAGCGTCTTGGCCTAATTTCGCAGAAGCCGCCGATTCGTAAGCGGCGGACAGGTGCAGGCTCGGGTCGTCCGCTGCTAAGGCAATGACGCGTAATCCCATCCGACCCGTTGCCCCATGCATTCCCCAGCGAATTTTGTCGGCCATCGCCCTGTCTCTCAGCGGTGTTCCTGATGTTTCCGTCTCCGCAGAACTGTACCGCAACGGTTCGACGCAAGCGACTGAGCCCGCGGGATTTGCCTGCTGACATCGAAGATCACCAGTGCGACGGACGGGAACCGCCGATCCCTCTGGACCGTTCGGCGATTTTCAGGTGTAATTCCGTGGCGATAAGGGCTGCGGCAAGGATGCCGCGTGGCCTGCGGTCTGTTCGACGCTCGAAGCTGCCCATCGGTGGCGACGGAGGTTCGGACAGAAGTTCGGCAAGGATGCGTCTGCGTGTCTCGTTGGGTTCGATTAGCACAAGTAGTTTGGCCACACCGGCACCGCCTGGCGGTGTCGATCGTTTTCGGTGCGCTCGCGGCCGGCCTATGGGGGCTGGAACTTCTGCTTACGTTTCCGGTGGCGACCGTCTTCCTCGAAGGCAAAACGCTCTCCGGGTATCTGCAGGAGCAATCGGCGCAGATCGAAGCCCGGCTGGTCAATCATCGACAGGATCTGGATGAGCTGAAACCGCGCTGGCAGGCGATCGAATTTCAGAACCAGGCGGACGTAACAGCCGAGCGAGCTCAACTGCTCGACGATCAAGCGCGATTTCAACGTCGCATCACTTCGGACGCCTGGCAACTCTGGGTCGTCGGCTGGACGCAGACTCGTGTCTTGCCATGGTTGCCAGAAAGTCAGTTTCGGCTGTTAACGGTGCTGCTCGCCGGTCTGGTCGTCACCACGTTCTTCAAGGGCCTGTTTACCTTCCTGCAGGATCAGGGTGCCGGAGGCGTTGCCGAACTGTGCGTGATCGATCTGCGGTCGATGATCTTTCGGCGCGTGTTGCAGCGTGATCCGCAGTCCATCGAACTGGACGGTGCTCCGCAAATTCTCGCGGGCCTGACGTACGATCTTTCCGGTCTGACGCACGCCCTGACGACGATCGGCGGGCGCATCGTCCGTGAACCGCTGAAAGCGGTCGCCTGTATTATCGCCGGATTCTGTGTGAACTGGCGGCTTACGGCGATTGCACTCATCGTCGTTCCTGTCGCCGGTTGGCTGTTTGCGTTCATGGGCCGGCGATTGAAACGCGCGGTGCATCGCGTTCTGGATTCCATGGCGCGCATCTACCGGTTTCTAGAAGAGTGTTTCTGTAATATTCGGATTATTACTGCCTATCAGCAGCAGGGCCGATTGCGACGGCAGTTTCACCAGCAGAATCGCGACTTCTATCACCAGTCGATGCGCTTCGTGCGGATTGACGCTCTGACCAATCCCGCGACAGAGTTTCTGGGGATGGCCGCTGTACTTCTCGGCGTGTTGCCCGGCGGTTATCTCGTGTTGAGAAACACGACCTCGATCGGCGGGGTGCAGCTATCCCACCTGCCCATGTCGCCGTCCGAGTTGATCACGCTCTATGCGATCTTGGCCGGCGTGCTGGATCCGTTACGGAAGTTCTCGAAGTACTTTCCGTTGATCAAGCAATGCGGCAGTTCGCTCGACCGCGTTTTCCGGCTGCATGATCAACCGACGCAGGTCGAACAGGCTGCCAAACCTCTGCGTTTGGCGCCGCTGGAATCGACCATCGAATTCCGTGATGTCCATTTCCACTATGCCCGGCGTGACCCGGCGACTGCTGCGCGAACCGCGGTGCTGAAGGGTGTGTCGTTGACGGTCGCAGCCGGAGAGACGATCGCCCTTGTCGGCCCCAATGGAAGCGGAAAATCGACCCTGATCGGACTTTTAACGCGGTTTTACGATCCGAATGAGGGGGCGGTCCTCTTCGACGGACTCGACCTGCGTGATGTTCGTTTGCGGGATTTGCGTGATCAGCTCGCGCTGGTCCCGCAGGAGCCGCAATTGTTCGATGATTCGATTGCGTCGAACATCCGTTATGGTCGACCGTCGGCGACGGAGGCCGAGATTCATGCCGCGGCCGTCAAGGCACATGTGTGGGACTTCGCCGAGGCGTTGCCCGAACAATTGGCGACGCCGGTGGGGGCCCAAGGCCGGGCCCTATCCGGCGGGCAACGCCAGCGCGTGGCATTGGCCCGGGCGTTGTTGCGCGATCCCCGCGTGCTCATTCTGGATGAGCCAATGGCGGCCGTGGATGCCGTCAGCGAGCAGTTGCTGCATCAGTCGCTGAAGACGCTGGTGCGTGGGCGGACGACATTTCTGATTACCCATCAGCTCAATGCCGCGAATCTGGAATACGTTTCCCGCATCGTGCTGCTGGACCAGGGGCGAGTCGTCGCGACCGGACGTCACGACGAGTTGCTGCGTATTAGTCCACTCTATCAGAAGATGTTCTCCAGCCAGAGCAAAGTGGCGGCATAGCGATAACGGATTTAACGACTCATTGAGTTATAAGTAAGAGAGGACGCTCGGCGGGCCTGATGAGAGTTGCGATTCCCTTTTCTGACGCTGTCGGGAAAAGACCGCGCGCATGGCGCGGGCGTTGGGGAAGCGGTGCGTCCGCAGTCGGAGTGGCATTGCTGTGGTGGTCGCTGGCGGGCTTGTCCGGGGTGACGACGATCACGCCGGGGAGCCAGTCGCTGGTGTTGCCGCTCGCTGAGCCCGTTGTCGCGGACGATGATTGGCCGGGTTGGCAAGGAGGCGCGCGGCAGGGCGTCGCGCCGACGGCGAATCCGCCCGGACAGTGGTCGCTGCCGCAGAACTCAGATCCGCGCGGAACTTTGGAACAGGCGTCCGCACCGTGCGTGATCGGCGATGCGATCTTCCTGACCCGGCGCCGACCCTCCCAAGGCGAAACATGGCTAACCTGTCTCGACCGGGCGACCGGCGCCTTGCGATGGCGCATCTCGCTCGGCAGGGAACGTGACGTCGAGGGGATGCTCCCGACGCCGGCGAGCGACGGAACCCGCGTGTTTGTCAGTTCCTCGCAACAGGGTGAACTGGTGGTGAGCGCGTTTAATCTGCAGGGCCAGCGTCTCTGGAGCCAGGCGACGGGACCGATCGGCCGCGCGGTGGGACCCGGGCAATCACCCCTGATCGCCGGGGCTTTGGTCTACGTCGCCATTGATCAGAAAGCCCCACCGTGGCAATGGAATGGTGTTGGAGGATACGTCGCGGCGCTGCATCGACAGACGGGCCAGATCGTCTGGCGGACTCCACGTGTGGGAGCCGAGGGATCGGCAACTCCTATCGTCGGAACGCTCGCGGGAAGGCGACAGTTGGTGCTGCCGAGCCGGAATTCAGTGCGAGCTTATGATGCGGACACCGGTCGCGAACTCTGGCGAGTGCGTTGGTCGGCCCGTGTGAATATCGCCGCGGTGGTCAGTGATGATGAGCATGTTTACGCGACGGCAGCCGGTGCGGAGCGGGAAACGCTCTGCATTCGGGCCGACGGGACTGGCGATGTGGATGACACGCACGTGGCCTGGCGTGTTCGCTTCGCCGGCAGCGGGGCGTCACCGGTGCTGGCGGGAAATCAGCTGATTATCGTCAGCGAAGAGGGCGGAGTAACGGCACTCGATCGCGGACAAGGACGCGTGGTTTGGCAGCAGCGGCTCCCCGGACACTTCACTGCCGCCCCGCTTCTCGCCGGTTCGCGGCTGTACTGTCTGGATCACACCGGCGACGTGTTCGTCCTCGACGTCCAGCAGCAGGGGCACGCCGTGGGGCACAGCCGGACCGATCGGGCGCACGGGCTCGCCATCGCGGGCGATCGATTGCTGTTCACGTCGTCGTCGGGCGTCTCCATGATCTCCGCGTCCGGTCCGACCCGGATCACTCATGACGATTTGACCATCCCCGCACGGCGTTGACAGTGACGCGGTCCTCAGATGCCTTCGGCAAACTCGAAGACCGGATGGAATACCTCTTTGCGCTCGACGGGCGGACCGGCGGCGATGGTCGCCAGCGTCGCTTCTTCCATGCGTTTGACGGTGTAGTTGCGGATATCCAGCAGAACGCGGCGGAAACGGCAGACCGGTTCCTGGCTGCACGGTTGATAATGCGTTGCGGAAACGCAGGGAATCGGGGCCAGCATTTCGTCAAAAATACGGACAATGCGTCCCATCGTGATCTGTTCGGCCGGCATGGCGAGATCGAACCCGCCAATCCGCCCGGCGATGCTCCGCACGATCCCTTTCTCCTTCAATTCGAGCATGATCTGCTCGAGAAAGCGTTTGGGAATATCGTTCAATTTGGCCAGTTCACGAATCGACATGTGCCCCTTGCCTTCGCGCATAGCAAGCGTCACCAGGGCGCGCAGGGCGTAATCCGACTTCCGAGAGAGCTTCATCCGCAGTCGTCCTCGACATAAATATCACTGAATAGAGATTATATTCGCGGCGACAATCAAGTCGATGGGACAATTGTCAAAGACAGAGACCGCGGCCGCATTTCAAGGCGTCAGTTCGGGGTGATACCCGGTTGTCTTGAGCTTGATGCGGTAAATACCCGTACCGACGGTCATGTAGAGCGTTTTCGCGTCGGCCCCCGTGCCGAACTTGCAGTTCGTGGGCAACGCGGCGGTGGGGATGAACGCGATTTCCTTCCCCTCGGGATTGAACACGGCGATTCCCTTGTGCGAATCGCGACGGAACGCCGTGTAGATGCGGCCCTCGGTGTCGGTCGTCATACCGTCAATACCGAGCTCGCCGCCGAAATCGGCGAGTACCCGCTTAGCCCCGAGCGTGCCGTCCGCTTGGATCGGGAAGGCGTTCAGCGTGAACTTCGGCGGCTTGGGAGGCGTGCCCGGTGGTTCGACGCCGGTGGCGCCGTTATCCGTCTCGGCGACGTACAGCGTCTTCGCGTCGGGGGACAATGTCACGCCGTTGGGCTTCTGGATGTCGGTCGTGACCCGCTTCACGGTTCCGTCGGCCAGGTAGAGGTAAACGCTCTGATGATCCAGTTCCAGCGGTTCCTTGCCGACGTAACGCGGATCGCTGAAGTAAATCCAGCCTTTCGGATGGACGACCAGATCGTTCGGGGCGTTGTAGGTCTTGCCGTCGAACTTTTCGCTGAGCTTTTTCATGGTGCCGTTGGACAGCACTTCGCACAGGGCGCGGTGGCCGACATTGGCTCCGCACGCGGCGAGGAGCCGACCGTCCGCGGTGAAAAAGAGCCCGTTACTCTGACCGCTGTCCGCGACATGGACGGTGGTTTTCCCCGTCGTTGGATCAAATTTCATGATGCGGCCCGGCGCTTTACCAGACATCGCGATATCGCTGAAATAGACCTGCCCGTCCTTTGAGACGGCGACCCCTTCGGTGAATTCGCCGTTGTTCCACAGTTCCTCGACGGTGGCCGTCGAGTCCACGACGGCGGCGTCTCCGGTCGGCGGCTGAGCACTCGCCACGGCGGCGAACAGGACGAGCCACGCCACCTCCGCACCGCACCACATCGTTCGCGTCATGGAACATTCATCCCGAAGAAAAGCCGGCGTCTCTGCCTGCGAGCATAAGCATCGACCGATAGATTGCAAGCGCGGCCGTGGGGATTTGCCGCTACTTCACAGGAACCGAGGAGGCGGGAGCTGTTACGGCGTGTGGCGCGGCGGTCACGACTTGAGTCCCGGTTATTAACGATGCCGGGCCGGCGTCCCGCGCATAGTCCCGCAGCTCCTGATTAAAAATCTGCAGCAGTGCCGAGAAGCAGGACGCGACGATCGGTCCAACGAAAATGCCCCACAGCCCCATCACCTGCAACGCGCCGAGCACGCTGACAAACGCGAGCAGCGGATGGAGTTCCGCGTCACTTTGCAGGACGTAGGTTCGCACGACGTTATCCAGCACGCCGATGACGCCGGCCCCCCAGATGCTCAGTCCGATGGCGTAGCCCCAATGCCCGTTCAACGCCAGCCAGCCCGCACAGGGCACCCACACGATCCACGTCCCGGCGACCGGGATCAGGGCGGAGATTGTTGAGACGGCGAGAAAGACGAAGAAATGTCCGAACCCGCAGACCTGCAAGGCGAGCGCCGTCGCGAGCCCCTGGGCAAACGCCGCGAGAAATGTCGCCAGCACGACGGCCCGCGTCACCTTAGTGAACCGCAGGCAGAGTTCACGCTGATGTGCCAGCGGGACCGGAATCAATTCCTCGGCAGCGGTGATGAATTGCGGACCGTCCTGCAGGAAAAAGAAGAACGCCATCAGGAGCATGCCGACGGCCACGGTCAGCGAGACAAACGCGCCGACCGTCGATGACGCGAGTTGGAGCGTGGTCGTCGCCAGCATTCTCGCCAGCCCTTCCGCATTCGCGGCGACCTGCTGGCGCAACATCGCCGAGAGACCGCTTTCTGTCGTCGCTGGAGCAGCTTCGGTCAACTCCACCGGCGCGGGCTCGGTGCCTTCAATAATCGGCGGTGGATCCTGCGGGACGACCACGTTCGCGTTGACGATGGCCGGTTCGATGACTTCTTTCCACAACCGGCTCGATGCGAGCGTTTCCGCCGACAGATAGGTGCGGGTGAAGCTGACCAGCTGCGAAGCCGCGATCATGGTGCCGATCAGGGCGGGAATCAGCACCAGGGCGACGACGCCTGCGGTGGTTAACCCGGCGGCGAGCCAGGGGCGTTGTGCTCCGCAGCGATGCAGCAGCCAGAGATACGCCGGGCGGCAAACGATGGCTAGAACGGCGGCGAGAAACATCGGCAGCAGAAACGGCGCGACGAACTGATAGAAAGTCGCTCCGAGAATCACCAACAGCGCGAGCAGGACCAGCAGATTGATCGAACGGTTCATGCCCGGGAAACTCCGTGAAGGGATGTCCCGAGCATAGCACCGTCAAGGAAGGACCCCAAGGTTCTGACAGGGGGTGACCTAAAAGTCGTCAACCATTTCACCGTCGCGACGGTTGCCGAGGTAGTTGTAAACGGTGGCGGTAATGTTTTCCGAGATAAAGCGGACACTGCCGTCACCCATCCCGAAGTGAGCGCCGCCGGTGTGATAGCTGCCGAATCCGCCGACCGCCAGCGGATCCGCCTCTTCGGCCGGAACCGCGCCAGGGCCAGTCTTTCGGATCGCGAGAAGAGTTGCGTTCAGTTTTGTGCCGGTGTTGCGCAGGGTGGCCCGAGTGCCGGACATCCAGCCGAGCGATGCGTTCTGTACCAGAATCGCTTCCCCGACCAGGAAAGTGGTCGAGCTGCCGTCGGTGATGTCTTCATAACGGACGGCGCTGTTCAGGAACAACACGCCGTTCTGATCGACATCAATTGCTGCTTCCCGGTCGTGATGACAGCCCGCATAGTTGGCCCGCGCGACATTGGCAGACGGGGACATGCCCGGATCGCTAGGGCAGAGGAACGTCGGCACATTATGACGCCGGACCGGGCCATTGTTCGTGTGATAGACGCTGTGCTGGAAGTCGATCTTGTTGTACGCGTTCTGCTGTTCGATGTAGGGCAGAATCTGGGTCGTCCAGCTCATGTGATAACCGACCGATCCGGATGGAGCCGCCGCGGGTGCGTTGGGATCATCCGCACCGGGCGCCATGTCGTCATTCAGTCCGCCGGTTGCGGTGGGGCCGCTGATGATCGGGCCTGTGGCGTTCTGCGTACCGGGGGGCAGGACTTCATGCGCCATCATGTAGTTGTGCAGCGCCAGACAGAGATTCATGACATTGTTCCGGCACTGCGTCCGCCGGGCGGCTTCGCGGGCTTGTTGCACGGCCGGCAGCAGCAGTGCGATCAGGATCGCAATGATGGCGATCACCACGAGAAGTTCGATCAGGGTAAACCCGCGACGTGGAAATGATGTCGGAAATTCTCGTCTGGCATTCATGATCTTGATCCTTACGATGCGGGCCTGTTCACGGGGCTGCATTTATGGTGTCGGTGTTTCCAGCGGAGCCGCATTGCGGATACGGGCGCGGAAGGCGGTCTTGGTGGGATATGTGGCCACCGCGGTGACGATCCGCGGCGTTTCTTCGGTGACGGAAATCTCCACTTCTGCGGTTTGCGGAGTGCCACGACCGGGGACTTCGATGGTCCACGTTTCGCCGCGGTATTCGGCACTTCGACGTGCTTGCAGCAGGCCGCGCTGCAAGCCGGCTTCCGCCAGCCAGCCAGCTTGAACACGCAGCCGATCATGCTGTTGCTGCCGGCGCTGGGTGAACGCCATCTGCAGCAGCGTCGCGCCGATCATCGATGCCACCGCGAGCGCGATGATCACGACAATCAACGCACCGCCGTGGCGAGCTTCAGCGGTCGCGGTCTGTCTCGGACGCCTCATGTCACGCCCTCCTGTGCCGGAGACGCGGCGAATCGTCCGATCGCGGCCCGAACTTCCAGAGGAACTGTCGGCGGCGGACTCACTGACTTCGTCAACGGAGTGGGCACGTGGGGAACGGTCACCGTCGCCCAGATGCGCCCTTGATCCTCTTGTGTGGCGAAGCGCAGGCCACTTTCATTACAGCGGTACTCCTGCAACTGCGGTACGCCTTCCGGAGCTTTCAAGGTGCGAAGCACGCCGCGTCCATTGATCGCGTAGGTCACCGTGGCCGAGGGCAGCGTGAGTGTCAGGCCGCGACCTTCATCGGCGACTTCAGCGCGCGTCGCGGCGTGAACATCGCTGCGGAACTGCTCGGCGAGCGAAGTCAGCGTGCGATTCCGCTGGAGATCGGTTTCGACAGCCCGCTCGGCCCGCATCAGGCGATGGATGACCGTCCCGGTGGTCCCGAGAATGGCCCCGAGCATCGAGATCACGACCAACAATTCGACCAGTGATTTTCCCCGCCGGTTCATGGTTGCGGCTCCTGCGGGGCGGTGACCCATCCGTGCAACGTCAGCGGGGACGTCCGTTGGCCCGAACGATGTTCCCAGGTGAGCGACACCGTGATGCGTTTGGACGCCGGGGTGCCTTCGACCTCTGCTACTGAGATCGTCTGCTCGAAATCGACAAAGACCCGTTGCATCGCGGGAGATAATTCGGGGCCCATCAGCGGGTCCTGCAATTCGGTCCACGGACGGAGCGTGACGACTTCCAGCACGTTCGCGGCATGTTGCAGGGCGATCTGCTCGCGGCTGGCGTCCCGGCGCTCATGGGCGATCGTCAGCAGCATGGGAACGAAGACCGAGAAAATCACTCCCAGCAGCATCATGGCCAGCATCAGCTCGAACAGCGTAAACGCCGTTCGGCGATGCGGACGATGGTGATGATCGCGAGTTCCGAGAGTCACGTTCGCAGTCCCTGATTCCATCCGATTCGTTTCACGTTCACCAATTCGCAGACTTATTCTCTCAGGCCAGATCGTTGACGAGTTTTACCAGTGGCAGGAAGAACCCGATGGCGATAAACGCCACGGCCAGGCCGATCAGCACGATCAGCACGGGCCGCACCAGTTGAATCGCATAGTGCAGACGATGTTCCCAGCGTTGTTCTTCCGCGTCCGCCAGCGTGTCCAGTACCCACGGCAGATTGTTGACGGCTTCGGCACGGGTCAGTGCTTCGGCTTCGGTGTGCGTAATCCAGCGGAGACCGACCAGCGCATCCCAGGGGTTGACGCCGTTGCGGACCTGCTCGGCGATGCGACGCAGTTGTTGACGCATGCTGCCATCGGTGTGTCCCAGGGTCATCGCGGCGAAGGATTCGGCGAATGGTCGTCCGCCACGGATGCCCCAGGCCAATCCGCGCCAGATGTCCGGGATGCGCAGCCGCGGCCACAAAGACCCGGCACAACGTTCCAGAACTTCCCGCCAACCGTAAAACCGCGCGTGCATGTCGCACCACACGGCGAACATCGACAGCGGCAGCAGGAGCACCACCACCAGAATGCCGAAACTCGCGAAGCCATCCGAAACGGAAATGAGCAGCTTTGTCGGCTCGGGCAGGTCGGTCCCGAAGTCTTCAAAGATCTTCTTGAACTTCGGGATGATGAAGTACATGAGGAAGCCGACGATGAGGAAGATCACGTCGACGATGAGCGCGAAGTAACTGATCGAAAACGTTTCGGTGACGTGCGGGCCTTGCGAGAACCGTTGCGTTTCCCGTGACGCAGCTTCCTGCAGGGCGGCGGGAAACTGACCCGCATCGAGCCCCGCCTGAAGCTCCATCGAACAGCTTCGGGGCAGGACCCGGCAGCGCTGCAGCGCGAGATCCAACGGTTCGCCATCCCCGAGCATGACCGCGAGGCGTTTGAGCCGTCGTCGTGCGGGCCCTTGGATGCGGTCCATGTGATGCCACATTTCCGGTCCCAGCGCCCGTCCGGACCGGCTGGCGATCGACAGCGTCCACAGTGCGGTCAATTCCCCGGCTCGATTCCGCGCCGAGAAGGTTGACCAGATCGCCAGCAGCCACAAGCCCCCGGGAATGATTCCCAGCCAGGACCAGAAGAACGCGCCCAGCAGCACCAGCAACGCGGAGAAGAACCGCAGAATGCCCTGCAGACTTCGAAAGCGGTCGCCGTCAGAGGCGGCCATGACCTTGTTCGCCACCGCCCACAAGATCACCCCGGCGAGCAGCAGCAGGCTGCCCGCACTCAGGGAAATCAGGAGGTAATGTGACGAACTCATGACGCTTTCCGCTGTAGGGTCCGCTGTGCGGACCGCATGCTTTCCCAACGGTCCGCACAGCGGACCCTACCACTCCATTAACTCAAATCGTTCAACAATTTAATCAACGGCATGAACAGGGCGATCACCAGCAATCCCACGCCGATCGATAGCATCAGCAGCAGGACCGGTTCGAGCAACCACGCGCTGAGATTGCCCTGCACGCGCGCTCGCGCACTGAAAATCTCGCTG
The DNA here is from genome assembly GCA_035686985.1 of Planctomycetaceae bacterium. Taxonomy (GTDB): domain Bacteria; phylum Planctomycetota; class Planctomycetia; order Planctomycetales; family Planctomycetaceae; genus DSVQ01. Next base: position 15,026 of record DASRYX010000611.1, read on the forward strand.
GCCGCGCGCAGCCCCTGAACAAACTCATCGGGTCGACCGGACCAGCGGAAGATGTCCCCGAGATCACTGGGCCAACCCGATCCGCGCAGTTCCGCCGCCGAGGGAGATTCGATCCCTTGCCGTACGAGTCGCGCGGCGAAGTGCGATCCTCTCGCCAGTCGCGAATCGTCCACGGTGTCCGCGAGCGAATCGAGCGCTTCATTCAATGGTACGCGGGTTTCGATTAGCAGCGCCAGTAACTCGCAGAATTCACTGAGCCGCAAATACCGGATCGGTGCACCGATCAGAGGCAGCTCGGCAATCATCCGATCAAAGACCACGGCTCCGCCGACCACGCGCATCAGCAACAGCGCGATTCCCCCGGCGATCACGGCGAGCAGAACGATTCCGCAGATGCCTCCTCGCAGGGAGTCGGAAATCGTGATGATCAGCAGCGTCAGCTCGGGAAGCTGTGTGCCAAAGTCCTGGAAGATCCGGGCAAACATCGGCACGATCAGCAGCAGGAAAAAGCAGGCGATCATCGCCACGGCCAGGCCGGTCACCGCGGGATAACCG
>DASRYX010000612.1:0-5037 GCA_035686985.1 Planctomycetaceae bacterium
ATCAACTATAACCGCGATGGCGGTTTCTCACCGCTTTTCTTCGGCACAACACAGCTTCGGCCGCCGAGCCGAGGACGGCGACCAAGGGTGATGAGTTGGATCTCGGTGATCTCGTCTCCGCTATCCGCATCATTGAACTGACGGCGAAAAGCCGCCCGGCGGCCATTCGGGCCCTCGTGCAGGCCGCCACTCTCGACGACGAAGGGATCGCCCCTGAGGTCGTGCTCAACGCGATCGAAGAGCGGGAAGCCGCCGCTCAAACCCTCGTGGCGAACGACTTCGCGCTGCCGCATGCCTTTATCGACTGGGAAGGGGACTTTCGCATCGTCCTCGGCCGCAGTCGTTCCGGTGTTGATTACGGCGGCCCCGCCGGCTTACACGTCCGCCTGATTTGCCTGCTGGTGCTGGGTCGCAAGCTGCTGCAGACGCACGTCGAAGTTCTCGCAGCGATGGCGGAATTGCTGAAGTCCGCCGACTTCCGTCAGCAGCTGATCGACGCGAAAGACACCCGCGCGATTGATGCCCTGCTGTTGGCCAAGGCCGGTTTGACGCCCGAACATCGGCCCGTGCGTCCGCCGAGCGTTCCCAAGCTGACGCAGACCCTCATCAAGCAGGCCACGCAGCTGGTGGAATCCATCGGTGCGCAGGCGCTGCTGCTGGCGATGGACCGTGTCGAGAACGTGCCTTGGGATTTATTCTCCGCCTGGAAGGGCAAGCTGCTCGTCGTCGCGACCGAGCATACCGAGGATTACGAGATCAAGCGCGAGGACACGCATGTCTTTGATGTGCTGCACGCGACGCTGTCCCGCATGGATCGGGCCAACCTCGGTCTGTTGCTCGCAGCGTCGGCGGGGTTGCTCAATGAGAAATCGAGCGTGGTGTGCGTCACAGGCAACGACGGCCGCCGGCTTGACAGCATTACGGTCAGCAAGCCCGAAGCCCATTTCCGCGCGATGTTCTCGGAGAAGAACCGTCGGGGCGTCGATGTCGTCCGTCCGGCGGTCATGTTGCGAGTTCTCTCGATTGCGCTGGAAATTGCGTCCGAGGGTCGCGAAGCGCATCCCGTGGGAACCATGTTTGTCATGGGCGATGCCCGCAATGTGCTGCGACAAGCGCAGCAGCTCGTGCTGAACCCGTTTCATGGGTATTCGCGACAGTTGCGGAACATTCTCGATCCGAGCTTGAGCGAAACGATCAAGGAATTCGCGCTCATCGACGGGGCGTTCATCATTCAGGGTGATGGAACCGTGTTGTCCGCGGGAACGTATCTGATGCCCAAGTCCGGCTCGTCGAATCTCCCGCAGGGCCTGGGAGCCCGCCACCAGACCGCCGGGGCGATCACCACGCATACCCTGGCGATGGCGATCACCGTGAGCCAGTCGACGGGCACGGTGACCGTGTTCCGCAACGGCCAGATTGTCTTCACCCTCGAGCGCGCGGCCGCCACCCGCTGGTAATGTCGATTGATCCAGCCCGGAGCGCGAGCGACGGCAGTCCAGCCACGTCGATCAACGCAGCGGATAATTCCGCACGCGATTGCGCGGTCGGGGAATCGGATGGTTCGCCTCCCACGCGAGATAGCCGAGCAATCCCGTAACGGCGATCGCGAACACCACATTGACCCAGAAGAAGACCGATGGAACGGTGGTTCGCGTCTCAATTTTCAACCGGCTGGACGGCATGTCACCGGCAATGTATTGCACCGTTGCCGTCTGTGTCTTAGGAACCAGGCGCTCCGGCAAATGCGTCGTGCTGACCCGCGGGCGATGCGTGACCGGGTCCGTAAACTCGTACCGCACCAGAACCATGTGCGGCTTGGGTCCCCGACCGATGGCTTCCACCAGTCCTTCGACTTCCACGCTCTCGTCACGAAACGCGCACTCGGCACAACTCAACGCTGCGAGAGAAATGTAAGCGATGATAATTTTCAGTGTGAGGCGAATCCAACGGACATCCCCACAGCCATCGTTGCAGGATTCCAGGGCGGAATCGGCCCAACTGTCATACATGATGACCTCCCGCTGCGACGGGTCAACGCAAGCGGGGCTGATGCGGATCAAGCTCTTGTGCAGAATCGGTGGAGAAAACTGCGGGCCTGAACTGTTTCACTCGACACAATTGGCCGAAATTGCGGCGGCTTGCTACGATGGAGCGAAACCAGTTCGGGCTGAAATCAGGAGGACGGATCACATGGACACCGTGGCATCGGCGACATCCAGCGAACGGAAGCAGGCGATTCGCGAGCAGGCTCACGCCAATCGCAATGCCCAGGAAAACAAGGACGAACTGAGCAAGGCAATCGTCGCCAAGTTCCTTGCGCTGCCGGAATGCCAGCGGGCGAAAACCGTCCTCTTCTATCTCGATGTCCGCAGCGAAGTCCGCACCCGGCACTCGCTCGACGATGCCCTCGCCAGCGGCAAGAAGATCGTCGTCCCCTACTGTGTCGACGGTGAACTCGAGCTGTTTCATCTCGAGAATCTCGATGAGCTGTCCGTCGGGATGTACAAGATTCTTGAGCCGAAGCCCGAATTGCGCACCGTGGCCGCGAAGAAAGTGGATGTCGCCGAGATCGATCTGATCATGGTTCCCGGCGTCGCGTTCGATCGCCGCGGCGGCCGCACCGGTCACGGCAAGGGCTACTACGACAAGCTCCTCGAACACGCCCGGCCCGATACGCCGCTGGTGGCCCTGGCGTTCGATTGCCAGATCTTCGAAGAGATCCCGATGCAGGAACACGACGTGTTCATGGATAAGGTGATCACCGAAACGGCGATCTACGAAGGCCGCGGGCGTAGCGCCCCATGAATGCAACGTCCACTTCACCTTCATGGCTTCGCGCCCCGCGCTAATCATCGCGTGCTCCATACTCCGGAGCACAAGGGATTGACACCGCAATCAATTTGATAGCATTATCATGGGGTGACTGTTTCCATCGAGAACAATTCATGAGTGCCGAAACCATTCGAGATCTGTTACAAAAGCGTCCGTTCGAGCCGTTTGTCATTCGTATGACCAATGGTGACATCTATCAGGTACGTCACCCCGAGGTGGTCATTCTCATGAAAACGAAACTGATTCTGGGCGATCCCGATTCGGATCGTTCCTGGATTTTGTCGTTGCTGCATATGGCAGCGATCGAAACCCTGCAAACGGCGTCGTGATGCCTGTTCCGGAAATCGAAGACACATACGCCGAGGCGTTTCGAAGCCTTTACGCCGAGATTCTCGTCACCGCGCGGGATCGGAAATGGCTTCAGCATGCGATTGACGCTGCGACGGGGCACGCCTCGAGCACCATCTTCTGCGATTGCGAAGCGGGTCTCGACCGGTTCGTCGGCCTCGGGGGTGATGAATCCTTCACAACGCCCGACGGTCGCCCCGGCGCGATTCTGCAGTTTCATGTCCCGCGGTTCTGGAAAGATCGCGAGGCACGGCTCGAAAAAGTGCTGCTGCATCGGATCAGTCAGGACATTCTCACCTGTCCGACCACGGCGTGCTTCAATCTGCTGGACACCGAGCCGTACTTCAAACTCGGTCGCAAGATCGCCTTCTTTGGTGACGGCCACCAGTTCCGTGCGACGCGCTCGGGACGCAAGGTGTGGGTCATCCCGCTGATGGGCGGCGAGTTCGTTCTCGATCGGCGGTTCGGTTTCCGCGATGGCATCATGGGGGGCAACCTCTGGTACTTCGGTGAAACCGTTGACGCTGCCCTCGAAGCGACTGAACGCGGAGTCGCCGCCGCGGCCAAAGTGCCGGGCATCATCATGCCGTTTCCGGGGGGCATCGCTGGCAGCGGTTCCAAAGCCGGCAGCGCGTACAAGTTTCTCTTCGCGAGCACGAACCATCCGTTCTGTCCCACGCTAAGGGACACGCTCGGCGAGCAGTCGCGCGTGCCGGCGAATGTGGCGTCGATTCAGGAAATCATCTTCAACGGCCACGATCTCGCGACGGTGTCCGCCGCCACGCAAGCCGCGATCACGGCCGCCCTCGACACACCCGGCCTGGTGAAAATCTCCGCCGGCAATTACGGCGGCCGCTTAGGCAAAGCCTGGGTCTGGCTCAAACCGGAACTGCATCCGGCCGGGACGTAATCGAGCGGATTGTCACAACTGCTCGGCCATCGCTTTGGCGATTTTCTTGCGTTCTTCCTTGGAATCGGTGGTGTTGAGCCGCCGAAAATCGGCGAGCAGTTTCTGGCCTTTTTCCGGCTCGTCTTTCATCAGGGCGTCGATGCTTTCCGGAATGCCGCCGAGTGAGCTGCCGCCGTCCCCGTACTGCGAGACTTCCAGCAGGCGAGCCTTCAGTTCCGAGTGCGACTTGTATCCCATCGGTTCATTGAGCGACGAATTGCTGCTTTCACAACCGCACAAGAAAATGCAGAACAACAGAGACGCTGCACCGGCGCGCACGAAGACAAATGGGTCCATGGGGAAACACTTCCAAAGAGTAAGCGAGGTGTCGATCGATCAATGGTCAGTGGGAGGGCGAGGCTCCCGCTGAGCCGCGAGCGCTTCGTAACGCTGGGATTCATTGCGGCTCAGCGGGAGCTTCGCCCTCCCCATGAAAACGGAGACTCAGAACTCACCGACGGTTTTGCCGTCCGCGATGGCCCCCAGGCGCTGCCAGGTGTTGATGTCGATGTTGTTCCCGACAAACCGCACGGCCCCGTCGGCGAGCAGGCAATGCACACCGCCCACGTGGCGACTGCGGGCGGTGATCACGCTGCGGGCGTCGTACCACGAACATCCCGCGCATTCCATGCAGTCATAGTTCGGTGAGTTCGGCGGATTGAGCGTGCAGAAGAACGTCTGCCCCGGCATGCCGTTGATCCAGTTCTTCCCCGTGATGCCGTAATGTGTGGCGACGGCTCCCACGCACACGGTTTGATAGGAATTCAGATCGGCCTGCGTAGCGAAGGTATTGGGAAAACCGGCGGGAATGTTCGCTCCGCGGATGACATCGCCGATGGTGAAGGTCGTGCTGTTGCCATCCCCGGCGATGGCCTCGGACGCCGCGATGGTGTTCGAGGTCCCGTCGC
>DASRYX010000613.1:0-3293 GCA_035686985.1 Planctomycetaceae bacterium
CATAGAAACGAACGGCCCGACGTCCTTCACGCCGGGCCGTTTTCTTTGGTCGGCAACACGTGTCACGCCAGCAACGGCGAAATCACTTCACCGGCGACATCGGTTAAACGGTAATCACGCCCTTGGAAGCGGTAGCTGAACCGGCGATGATCGACACCCATGAGATGCAGCATCGTGGCGTGCAGATCATGGATGCTCATCCGGTTCTCGACGGCGTGGTAACCGAATTCGTCGGTATTACCGTAGCTCACCCCACCTTTGATACCGCCGCCGGCGAGCCAGATCGAAAAGCCCATCATGTGGTGATCACGCCCGGCATCCCCCTTGTTCGATTGAGCCATCGGCGTGCGGCCGAACTCACCTCCCCAGATGATCAGCGTCTCGTCGAGCATGCCCCGCTGCTTCAGATCAGCGAGCAGCGCCGCACACGCACGGTCGGTCTCCGGGGCAAGTTGCGAGAGAAACGCTTTTACGCCGTTGTGATGATCCCAGTCGCGGTGATACAGCTGGATGAACCGCACGCCGCGTTCGGCCAACCGGCGGGCAATCAGACAATTCGTTGAGAACGAACCGTCACCCGCATTCGCCCCATACATGTCCAGAACGTGCTGGGGTTCCTGCGAAAGATCGACCAGATCCGGCACACTGGTCTGCATGCGGAACGCCATTTCGTATTGGCTGATCCGCGTGGCAATCTCCGGGTCATCAATGCGGTCGTCTAACAATTTGTTGAGCGAACCCACCGTATTGATCACGTCCCGCTGCTGATCGGCGGACACGCCGCGTGGTGCGTCGATGTAGTGGACCGCGTCGCCTTTCGAATAGAGCCGCACGCCTTGATAACGGCTCGGGAGAAAACCGCTGTGCCATTGCCGGGAGTGAATCGGCTGCGGCGATCGGCCTTCCGCTGTCGAGGTTAAGACGATGAAGCCCGGCAGATCCTGACTTTCCGCGCCGAGACCGTACCAGCACCATGACCCCATGCTCGGCCGGCCGGAGATTGTCGACCCGGTATTCATGAAGGCATGAGCGGGATCGTGATTGATCGCTTCGGTGTGCATCGAGCGGACGATGCACAGGTCATCGGCGAGGGCTCCCAGCTTCGGAAACAACTCGCTGATCTGCTGGCCCGATTGCCCCCAGCGTTTGAACGCGAACTGCGGTCCCAGCACGCTGAGACTTTTCATGCCCTGAAGTTGCGCGATCGGTTGCCCGTCGGTGATCGACGCGGGCATCGGCTCGCCATGACGCTGCGCCAGGACTGGTTTGAAGTCCAGCGTTTCGAGATGACTCGGCCCGCCCGCCATGCAGAGATGAATCACGCGTTTGGCTTTGGGGACGTGATGCTGCAGCAATCCCTCGGCGGCGGTCGCGGTCTCGTCTCGCGACATCATCCCCAGCGCGAGGGCTCCCAGCCCCGTCAACGACTCCCCGAGGAACGCCCGTCGTGCGAGTGATGGTTCCGTTGGCACGTCGGTTCCCCCGTTGATCAGACTCTTTTCAAACGCACGGGCATGATATCGCCGGGGGCGGCGGGAACGGAATCATTCTCGTTTCTCGAGTGGCTTTTCTGCAGGGGCCTCCGTCGATTTGTCTTCCGGTGGAATCGGGAAGATCCACGTCACCTGATAGCCCTCATCGCCACTGCGAATCATCGCGCTGCCGCTGAACCCCAGCGCGTCGGTCCAGCGGACAATCGCGTTGTCTCGCACCTCCAGCGAGTAATGCGGGGCTTCGACCGTCCATAACAAGGGCTGACGGAACGGGGATGCCGGCTTGAATTCCGGCTCTTTCAGCGGGAACCCGGTCGGGGCATATCCAAAGTGGCTGCCGGACCAGACGTCGTAGATCGCCTGCGCAGAACCACTGAAATACTGTTCCACCTCGAACAACGATGACGGCAATTCTCCGTGCAAGCGACGATGTCCCACCACCGCCATGCGGGCGAGCGTGGCCCGGTACTGGTTCTCCCCTTCATGCAGATTCAGCGAACGATAGTCGCCCAGGCCGTAGGCCACCCGGAGGCGGCTGTCGAGGTGATAGCGTTCCTCGGGCAACATGAACTGCCAGGCTCGCACAACCGGATCGCTGGCCGGCCGTCCCAGCCACCAGGGCAGCGAATGCCCCGATTGCGCCGCCTGTCCGGGACGCAATCGCTGTTGCTGACAACTCGTGAGATAGAGCCAGCGGTTGGAATAGGCGACGTCAACCAGCTTGCGGGCCCGTTGCCGCTCCCAGGACCAATACACGTCCTTCGTCTGGTTCAGTTCCCACTCGCGGAGCAGGTACAGTTCCTCGACCTGCGGCTGCCAGTAGCGCAGCTCACCGGCACACAGCTGTAAGCCACGACGTAGTGTTTCTTCAGTCTGAGCCGGATGCTGCGCCCACGCGATCATCTCTGCGAGTGTTTGCCCGACCTTGGTATTGTCAACGTGCGCATCTGGAGGAAACGTGAACCGCCGCAGCATGCCAGTCACACGGGCCGTGGCTTGCAGATAGTGCAACGATTCTTCGGGTTGTCCCTCACCCAGCCTCAATTGTGCGACCCCGGCCAGCATTGCCAATTGCTCATTAAACCGACCGATGCGCCGAGGCACGTCGTCAAGGGGAAGCGATGTGACGGCAAGTGCCTGTTGCGCGAGTTCCTTTAGCGGCTCATCATTCGCATTGACCATCGCCTGCCATGCTTCCCGCTCCACTTGAGCGGGAAGACGGCGTTTCTGATTGACGCGATCCACCACGTCCTGCCATTCCCGGGGAGCGTTGAGTGGTTGCTGCAATAAGAACACCAACCGGTCCCATTCTTTCGCAGCGCCGTACGGATCGCCCGAGACCGCGGCGTTGATCGAGCCGGCCGTTGATCGGACGGTGCTGGGATCGACGACCTTGACCGTGGGGACTTCCCACACGCGGTAACCGGCGGCCAGCAAGAGAATCACCACAGGGACCAAAGCCTGCACCGCGAGTTCCACCCCACGCCGCGGACTGATGCGCCACCACGGCTGCTCGGTCCACCATCCCGGCAAGGTGCTCGCGCTGACCCACAGCAGCCACAACGGGATCGGGACAGCGAAAATGATCACCGGGAATGCGGCGTAGGCACAGGCGAAGAGCCAGGCCATCGTCAGACATGAGCCGATGAGTGCGAACCCGAACGCAATGACCGTGCGACGGAACAAATGCGCCGACACGAACGCCGACAAAAACATCGTTACGGCGGCGGATCCAAAAAACGGGAGGAAGGCCCGCACATCCGGCATGGTCCAAAAATGATGGGTTCGGCTCCAAAAATC
>DASRYX010000614.1:0-2106 GCA_035686985.1 Planctomycetaceae bacterium
GATGTGCCTGTGGTGCCCGCGTTGTATTTCGAACACGCCAGCATCGTGCGTGGCCCGGAGTTCGGTTTATCACAACGCGTGATTGACGGACATCAGGAAACGCTGGAAGGGGGCGCGGAAAGTGCCCGCCGCATTCTCAAAGCCGGCGGGCGGCTGGGCATGGGGGGCGACTACGGATTCGGCTGGAATCCGCACGGTGACTATGCCCGCGAGCTGACATTCTTCGTGAACTATGTCGGCTTCACACCGAGTGAAGTCTTGAAGTGCGCGACGAAAACCGGTGCCGAGATTCTGGGACGCGCGAATGAACTCGGCACGCTCGAGCCGGGCAAACTCGCCGATGTGCTGATCGTCGACGGCGATGTCTTGAAGGACATTTCGCTACTCGAACATCGCGAGCGCTTTCTCGCCGTGATGCAAGGCGGCGTGATTAAAGCCGGACAACTGAACGGGAAGTCGTAGGGTCCGTACCGGGTGGCGGGGGCGCACCGCAGGAAGCCCCCGGATCACACGTGCTGATCAGAGGCTTCCGCTTTGCGGTGCGCCCCTGCCACCCATGCGAATGATCACACTCAGCCGCGGCCGAGATATGCCTGGTCGCGCGGTAGAACAATCGCTTCCAGAAAGTTGACATCCGGCGGCAAGGTGAGCATCGCGATCGCCGCGTCGGCCATGGAGTCGATCGACATCATCGGTTCGTCGTCCGAACGTACGCCGGACGCGGTCCGCCGCTCGACCAGCACGTTGCCCGGATGCAGACAGCTGCAGACGATGCCGTGCGGACGGGCATCGAGCGCGATTGCCTGGGTTAATCCCCAGACGCCGAATTTGGCCGCGGCATACGGCGTGGCGTTTTCCCGCGGCCGTTGCGCCGAAATCGAGCCGATGTTCAGAATTCGGCCACTGCGGCGCGGTTTCATCATGCGGAACGCCGCCCGGCTGCAGAGGAACGTCCCCGTCAGACATGCGCCGATCACGTTGTTCCACGCGGCGAGCGACACCTCATCCAAGGGACCGCCGTCGAATGCCCCCGCATTGTTTACGAGGATGTCAACCTGCCCAAAGCGCTGCTGCACTGCGGCGAACAAGGCTTCGACATCCGCTTCAACGCTGACATCCGCGGTGTGCACGAACGCCTCGGCGCCCAGTGCAGCGAGCTCTCCCGCAACGGCCTCCAGCGTCGATTGCCGTCGCCCCGACAGAACCACCGAGCAACCTTCTCGTGCTAAACCAAGCGCAATCCCGCGACCAATTCCCTGCCCGGCTCCCGTAACCACCGCAACCTGATTCTTCAACCGATGTAACATCACGGTTCCTCACGAGAAATTGTCGACGGAGCATCCGACGCGGACGGTGCGTGCCGGCGGACGAGCTCGAGCACGGCCTGAGAATGCTGTTCGAGATCCTCCCAGAGCCGGAAGACATCCGCGCCGTAATTCAACCGGCGGGCGAGGAACTCGAACTCCTCACTGCGAACCGGCGGGACCGTCAGATCGCGGGCATCACCCCGGACCATGCGCAGCGCATCGATCAATCGCCGCAGAAAGATGTACGCGTCGAGCAGTCGCTGCAGATCGTCCTGCGGAAGAACTCCCGCGGCGTTGAGCGCGCGGGCGGCCGCACGCGTGTTCGGATTGCGGAGCTCAACGGAGTGGTGACCGTGCGTGATCTGCAGCGCCTGTACGAGATATTCCACGTCGACCAACCCGCCGGGACTCAGCTTCGCGTGAAAGGTCCCCGGTTGAACGAGCTTCCGTAATTGCTGCTCACGGATCGCGCGGACCGCGGCGAAATCAAAAGCGTCTCCGGTGTAGAGAATGCGATCACGAACCACCGCGAGTTGTGCTCCGAATCGAGGATCACCCGCCAGCGGGCGCAGCTTGACCAGCGATTGCCGTTCATAGGGCCACGCCGGGCCGTCCATGCAGAAGTATTGTTCGAACGCCGCGAGCGTCACGGCGAGTTGCCCCGCACGACCATACGGCCGCAGTCGCAGATCGATATGGAAGATGCCTTCGCGTCGCGCGCGAATGGAGTGCGTGAAGCGTTCGACAAATCGTTGAAAAAACGCGGCGGCGTCCAGCGGGTGACGGCCGTGGGTGGCTC
>DASRYX010000615.1:0-3554 GCA_035686985.1 Planctomycetaceae bacterium
TCTTCCACGGCCTGCTCGCCTATCGGCAGGACTTCAAAGTCCGCGTCGGGACTGAAAAAATGCCGGCGATCGAATGGGTCGCCACGATGGAACCGCAATTCGACCGCCAGCCCCTGCTGCTGAAAACGCAACACGGCGCGAAGTTCCATCCCTTCACCCGGCCGTACGCCTTTGAAGGCCATCCTTCGCAAACCCTCGCGCTGATGTCGGAATCCAAGCTGCCTTTGGACTACAAGTTCAAGATCGGCAACGAAACCGTGACCATCAGCGACTTCCTGAACAGCACGATGATGGAAGTCAATCCGCGGGAAGAAATCACGTGGGTGCTGTGGGCGCTCATCAACTATGTGAAAGTCGACACCCAGTGGGTCAACCAGTGGGGTCAGGCGTGGAGCATTGAATCGCTGGTGCAGCACCAGGTGCGAGCCCGCGTGGAAGGTGGCCCGTGCGGCGGCAATCACGGCTTGTTTGTGCTGGTCCGTGCTCGCGATAAGTACCTCGCCGACGGAAGACCGCTGCGGGGTGTCTGGCTGGAAGCCGATCAGAAAATTCAGCGTTATGTGCAGATCGCCCGTTCATTGCAAAACCAGGACGGCTCGTTCTCCAGCGAGTTCTATGAAGGTCGCGGTCATAGCCGTGACATGAACGAGCGATTCAACACGACCGGGCACACCTTCGAATTCCTGTCGATCGGACTGACCAACGCCCAGTTGAATGAGCCTTGGGTCCGATCCGCGGCAACGGTGCTCGCGAACGAGTTGTATCAGCATCGCCGCGCTCAACCCGATTGCGGTCCGCTGTATCACTCGCTCAACGCGCTGATGAACTACCGCGACCGGCTGCGTCCGCCGCAACCCGCCGTCGCGGTGACGACGCCCACGGTCGCGCCGGCACCGACGATCACTACTCCTTCACCGACCCCGTCCACAACGGACAGCGTTGCCCCCGCAGACGCCCTGCGGCCGGCCAATGTGCCGCATCCGTCTGCCACCGCCCTGCCGGGTGTCGCCCCCGCCGTGCCGACCGTGTCTGCGCCGGCCCTCCCGGTCGTGGCTCCGAAAACGCCGGTGATCACCGGGCCGACCGCATCGCCGTCAACTCCCGTGGTGACCAAGACACCGACGCCCGCCGTGAAGCCCGCGCCGGCTCCGGTCATGCCGCTGAAACTTCCGCCGTCATTGGAAGCGAAGCTGATGAAGATCGGCACACCGGCCCCTGTCGCGCCGACGGTGGCCAGTCCGACGACCGAAGCCGATGCCTCCGCCCCGCGGCTGCCGGTTGTGACGCCGACTTCGCAACAGTCGCCTTGAACGCTCCGTGTGTGCAACTTCGGATCGATTCGTCACGCGATGATTTCTCCGCGGCGACTGGCGGTTCACGGCCCCATTGCTGATAATCGCGGCTGACGCCCTGCTCGCGGGAGCACGGCATCAACCACGTTTCAGGCGGGGAGCCACGCGCATGCGGAGTGAGTGCCGTTTCTGGATGGTCGGGGCCTGTGCCGCGGTTCTTCTGTTCGTCAGACCGGCCCCCGGAGATGAACTGGAAGCCCTCAAGAAAATCCTGTCGACGGCCAGTGAGGGCAAGGATTGGGCACCTACCGCGACGTTGCCCCCGTTCAGCGCGTGGGTAACGAGCCTCGTCTTCTCTCCCGACGGTCAGACGTTGTACGTCGGCGGCAAAGATCAGGTCGCCGTCGTCAATGTCGCTGATCGCACGGTGAAGGCGACGCTGGCGGTCAAAGTCGGCCAGGTGCGCAGCCTTGCGATGTCTCCCGACGGCAAAACGCTCGCGGCCGGCGGATACCAGAAACTGCAGTTGTGGGACCTCGACAAAGCGGCGATGACGCAAGAGCTGAAAGGCCATCGCGGCGTCATCACCGCAGCGGCGTTCTCCCCCGATGGAAAACGCCTCGCGACCTCCTCGGACGATGAGACCGCACGGATCTGGAATCTCGCTGATGGCCAAGCCGTCGTTCTACAGGGGCACAGCTATCCCGTGATGGGCGTGGCATGGAACCACGCGGGAAGCCAGCTCGTCACCATTGCCGGCGATGAAACACGCCCGACGAAAGGCAGCGAAGCGTTCCTGTGGGACGCCGCGGGAATGAAGCAGAAAGAATGGACCGATCACACGAAGGCTGGGCTCTGTGCGGCGTTCTCGCCCGATGACCACTACCTGATCACCGGCGGGCTGGATGACCGCGCGATCGTCTACGATCTCCAGGCGGGCAAAGCGCTCGGTTATTACGGCGGACACCAGCGTCCGGTCAACGCCCTGGTGTTCGCTCCGGACGGCAAGACGGTCGCGAGCATCGGCGGCGGTCGCAACAAGGGCGGCCATCTGCTGAAACTCTGGAACCGCGAAGATGGCGACGAACTCGCCACGGGTGAGTTTCACGAAGCGAAGATTCTGGCCCTGGCGATGAGCACTGACGGGAAGCTGGTCGCGACCGGTGGCCAGGACAACACGGTTGCCCTCTGGACGCCCCCGGCTCCCAAAGCGGAAACGGTTGTGGCCGTCGCTGCGGCAGCGCAGGAAGAAAAATTCATCCGCGTCGGTGTGATTGGTCTCGATACGTCCCACGCCCCGGCATTCGCGAAGTTGATGAACGATCCGAAAGCGACGGAGGATGTCGCCGGGTGCAAGGTCGTCGCGGCCTATCCGAAGGGCAGCCCGGACATTGAATCCAGCACGTCCCGCGTCCCCGGTTACACCGAGGAATTCAAGAAGATGGGCATCGAGATCGTCGATTCGATTCCCGCGCTGCTGGAAAAGGTCGACTGTGTCCTGCTCGAAACCAACGACGGCCGTCCGCATCTGGAGCAAGTGCTGCCAGTGCTCAAGGCGGGTAAGCCGTGCTTCATTGATAAGCCGATCGCCGGATCGTTGACCGATGCGGTTGCAATCTTCCAGGCCGCGAAGCATTACAAGGTGCCGGTGTTCTCGTCATCGTCGCTGCGATACACTCCCACCGCGCTGGAAGCCCGCGCGGGGAAATACGGCGTGATCCACAGCAGCGACGCCTTCAGTCCGGCGTCTTTGGAAAAGACGCATCCCGATCTCTTCTGGTACGGCATCCACGGCGTCGAGTTGCTCTTCACGACCATGGGGACCGGTTGCGAAACGGTTGCCCGCACGCACACCGAGGGCCTCGAACTCTGCGTCGGCGTCTGGAAAGGCGGCCGCATCGGCACCTTCCGCGGACTCCGTGTCGCCGGTGCGTCGGGTTACGGCGGCAAGATGTTCACGGCTCAGGGCATCAAGGACCACGGCACCTTCGCCGGTTACCGCCCGCTCGCCGTGGAAATCGTTAAGTTCTTCAAGACGAAGACCGTGCCGATCACCGAAGAGGAAACGCTGGAAATCTACGCCTTCATGGAAGCGGCTGACGAAAGCCAGCGGCAAGGCGGCAAGCCGGTGAAGCTGGCGGACGTGCTGGAGAAAGCCCAGACCGAAGCGCAGACGAAGCTCGCGGATTTGTTGAAGTAAGTTCTCCGGGAGGGCGAAGCTCCTGCTGAGCCGCGATGGCTTCCGCACGCTGTGTATCGCAG
>DASRYX010000616.1:0-6081 GCA_035686985.1 Planctomycetaceae bacterium
CCGACGCGACCACCGTTGTGGATGAATTTCGTTTCCAGCAGCAGCGATGCCGTTCCAATGATTCGCTCCCCGGCGACCGCGACGAAGGTGGCCACGCCGAAGCGGAGACGGCTGCGAAAAATCTCCATCGCCTCTTCGTCGGGAAGCGTCACCGGCGAGAGCGCGCTCAGGACCTCACGAAATCCGCAATGGAAGTCGGTGGCGTACATCGGCCGGATATGGAACGGGATGGTCATCAATCACTAACGCGTTGGGACTGCGTGGCTGCTATCGTTACTCACGGCTTGAAAGCGTCTGTGGATATTCTCCCACCGGTTCCGACAAGAAGCGAGGCGAAGCCCTCGGCGATGAAAACATCCTGCTGAAGTTTAGCCGGTCGCGTACAGCACCACGCAGCGCAAATTGTCTCGGCAAATCTCCCGCCATCGTTGCGACACGATGCGCTCACCGGACCGCTATATCCGGAGTTGTCGGCGGGACCGTTAAACTCGCTGCAGACACCGTCTTCTTCGCCACCCACCAATCGCATTAACAACACCGTAAACCCAATCCACACAGAGACTTACAAAACCGCAATCACTGGACTCGGCTGCGTGAATGAAAGCATGGATTACCACCTGTGAAGAACTTTCGAACCCTTACGGTTGTACCACCGGTTCCGGTGAATCTCGGGGAAGGAATTAGCCGAATGATACGATGCGACGTCAGGGGGGCGTCGACCTGCGGACTCGTCCGCGGGAGTCGGTCGCATGGGCAGGAATCGCCATGGACTCGCGCTGCCTTTGCGCAGTCACTATTCTGACTGCGTCGTTGATGGCGGGTTGCCACCAGCTAAAGAGTGACCTGACAGACTGGCGTCTGTCGCGGCAGATTGCTGGCTACGCCAACGATGCCTGGTCCGAATACGGCGACGTTTACGAAGCCGACATCTACTACATCGATGATTTCGGCGACGGCTTCAAAGCTGGCTACGCCCAGATCCTCGCCGGCGGCGACATCTGTCCGCCGACACTTCCTCCGCCGCGGTACTGGAAGGCCAAGTTCCAGACTCAGGAAGGCCACGACCAGATCGATACCTGGTTCTCCGGCCACGAAGCCGGAGTGGCTACCGCGATGCAGGAAGGGGTTGGCAGCGTCAACAAGATTCCGCTGTCACCGTTCCGCCGGGCCCAGCTCGCCGGCGGTCGCAGCTGCCCCACCTGCTTCCCGCCTGCGGAAGCGGCCCCAGCGCACGACTACGAAGAGGTTCCGCCGCTGCCACCGGGCGATCTGACCCAATATCTCGAGCCGCCTGTCCTGGAAAATTCGAGCGCCGTCGTCCTCCCGTCGTCTGATCAGGACGTCGGCCTGGATGCCGAGCCTCTCCCGCCCACGTCGGCGAATCTCCGTCCCGTCATCAACGCCGATGTGCAGGAATAGTCACGTCACCGGCAATTGATTTGGAGTGTCGGTCCATGAACAGGCGACATCTTTCTCACTGGCATGCTCTGGTCGCGGTGATTGCGACACTCGGAGCGAGTGGCTGTGCCAACATGCGATACGGCTGTGATCTGCCGGCGGTTCCCGCGCATCGCGTTCCGCTGGAAGTGATGGCCAGACCGCGGGCCGACATGCAGCAGATTTCCATCACGCGTCTGCGGCAGAACCCGCCTGATGTCTATCAGCTCGGGCCGGATGACGTGCTCGGGATTCACATCCCGTTCGTTCTCGGTAAAGAGGACGAACCGCCGGTGGTGCACTTCCCCGAGCAGGGCGATCAGCCGCCGGCCTTGGGATATCCGATTCCGATCCGCGAAGACGGCACGCTCGCCGTCCCGCTGATCAACCCGGTGAAGGTTGAAGGTCTGACACTCGCGCAGGCCCAGGACAAGATCCGTGAGGAATATGTCGCCGCCGACATTCTCAAGGAAGGCAAAGAAAAGATCGTCGTGACGCTGATGCGGCGGCGGATGTACCGGGTCTCCGTGATCCGGGAAGAATCCGGCAACGTTGTCGGCGGGGGTCAGGCCTCCATTGCGATCGGTTCCACCAAGCGGGGAACCGGCGTTACCGTCGACTTGCCGGCTTATGAAAACGATGTGCTCCATGCGTTGAACCTCACCGGGGGCATGCCGGGACTCGACGCCAAGAATGAAATCTATATTCTTCGTGGATCTAGCGAAGACGCCGCCCGTCGTGATGAACTCCTCGCTGCTCTCAAAGCTGCGAAGAACCCGTGCGATTGCCCGTGTCCGGAACCACCGGATGCCCACGTAATCCGGATTCCGTTACGGTTCTATCCGGAAGACGTCCCGCAGTTTGTCGAGAAGGACATCATCCTGCAGACCGGCGACATCATCTATGTGCCGACGCGGGAACGGGAAATCTTCTACACCGGCGGAGCCTTGGGTGGCGGTCAGCATCCGCTGCCACGCGATTATGACCTCGATATTCTCGGTGCGGTGGCTCTCGCCGGCGGACCGATGGGCGGCACCGGCACCGGCATCCGTGGCTTTGGTGCGATGGGTGGCGGCGGAGGCTTCGGAGGAAACCGGGCTGGTGGTTTGTTCCCGCCGTCGCACATGATCGTGCTTCGCAAGCTGCCCTGCGGCGGACAGATCCCGATCGCCGTGAACCTCAACCGCGCCCTGGTCGATCCCGGACATCGCATTCTGATTCAACCGGAAGACACCCTGATCTTGCGGTACACGTTCCAGGAAGAAATTCTCACGCTGGCCTCCAGCCTGTTCCAGGTCAACTACCTGATCGGCTCCGGATTGAATCGGTAAGCGTCGACACTACAGGTCGATATCACGAAACGTCTGTCGAGAGTGCCCGACTCTCGGCAGACGTTTTTCGTTTGACGAGTCAGTGGTTAGTTGTCAGTGCTCAGTTGAAAGAGCAAGATTCAACTGAGCACTGACAACTAACCACTGACAACTGGAGCCTTCGTGCAGATCTCGGCGGGAATATTGGCGGTCGCGAAGCCTGAGGGTGTGACCTCGCGGGATGCTGTGAATGTTGTGCAGCGCCTCGTGCGACCGACAAAAGTCGGGCATGCGGGAACATTGGATCCCCTTGCGACCGGCGTGCTGGTGATTTGCCTGGGTGGCGCGACGCGACTGGTTCCGTGGATTCAAGACGGCCGCAAACACTACATCGCGACGTTCCGGCTCGGCGTCACCAGTGACACCGACGACATCACGGGAACCGTGAGTCCCGGCAGTGATCCATCCCGCATCACACGCGACGAGGTGATCGCGGCGTTGCAGCACTTCACCGGCCGATACGAACAGGTTCCTCCACAATACTCCGCCGTCCACGTGCACGGGCAGCGTGCCTACGATCTAGCACGACAGGGCGTCGTTTCCGAACTGGCCGCGAAGACGGTGGATGTGGAAGCGATTACGCTGACGGTTTGGAACCCGCCGGACTTCACCGTCGAGATTCTCTGCGGCAGCGGCACCTATGTCCGTTCGATCGGACGCGACGTCGGCCATCATCTCGGTTGTGGCGCGCTGATGACGACCCTCGAGCGCCGCGCCGTGGGACCGTTTTCACTTGATCGTTGCGTCACCCTCGATGGCCTTAACGTTGAACTGATCACGCAGCACCTGCAACCACCGCGCGATGCCGTCGCGCATCTTCCGCCCGTACAGCTGACGGTCGAGGAAATGCAGAAACTGCGGCAGGGCCAGCGTTGTCTCTGCGCGCCGTCCATCACAACCGCCACCGGCCAGGATTACGCGGCGCTCGATGAGAACGGCGATCTCATCGGCGTCATCACGCCGACGGACGACCAGCCGCCGCGCTGGACGTCGCGCATCATTCTGCCGTTTTCATCGGCCAAGTAATTACTTGCGTGCCGAAGTCTTCGCGACCTCCTCCGCAGCGCGTAGCACGCGGAGAATGTTCTCGCCGAGCAGCTTGTGAAGCTGTTCGCGCGTGTAGCCACGGCTGATGAGTTCCTGCGTCAATGTGGGATAACAGGAAACGTCTTCCAGCCCGACCGGCGTGCGATCGATGCCGTCGAAGTCGCCTCCCAGCCCGACGTGATCAATCCCTGCAATCTTCACCGCGTGGTCAATGTGGTCGGCAACGTTCTGCAACGTTCCGCGCGCCGTTTTGTCCCGTTTGAGTTCCGCCGTCGGTGTGATGAACCCTGAGAAGAAGTTGATCATCACGACGCCGCCATTCTTCGGGAGCTCGCGCAGAATCTCGTCGGGCACGTTCCGTGGATGGTCGGTGAGAGCCCTGGTTGAAGAGTGCGAGAAGATCACCGGGGCTTTCGTGATCCGCAGGGCATCACGCATTGTGTCGGGTGAGACATGCGAGATGTCAACCAGAATTCCCAATCGGTTCATTTCACGGACCACCTCTTCGCCGAACTCGGTCAGCCCGCCGTGAACCGGCTTGTCATTCGCCGCATCCGCCCATGCGAGATTCTTGTTGTGCGTGAGCGTCATGTACCGCACGCCGAGTTCGTGGAACTTCTTCAGGATCGGCAGCGAGCCCTGCATCGAATGCCCGCCTTCGACGCCGAGCATCGACGCAATCTTGCCGGACTTTGCAATCCGCACGACATCATCGGCGGTCTTCGCCTGCTCGAAGGTTTCGGGATACCGCCGGAACATCGCGTGGGCGATTTCGATCTGTTCCAGCGTTTTAGTCAGCGCATCGCCGGTGACATCGGTCTCCGCGGGAACATACACCGACCAGAATTGCGCCTTCACCCCGCCCAGCTTCAACTTCGGAATATCCGTCTGCAAGCGCGCTTGACGCTGCGTGATATCAAGCTTGTCGAACGATCCGCCCACCAACTCCCGCATCCGCCATGGCAAATCGTTATGCCCATCGAAGAGCAAGCTGCTGTGGTGAATCTCCAAGGCGGCGCGAGAGATTGACGGCTCTTCTGCCGCCAGCTGTGAGATAGCGACCGTCAACAGCCAAACCACCGCGAAGAGAAACACGAATCCCCGCTTGCCGTCCATCATTGTCCCTCGATATGCACCCACGGAAGACACTACTTGGGGAGATTTGTTTCGGACGACGGCAACAATCGCAATAAACTGACCAATGTCTGCCGGACGCGCTGGAGTTCTGCGGCGCTCAATTGACCCAGTTTGTGTTGTAACCGCACAAGGGGAATCGATTGAATCTGCTGCAAATGAAACACGCCGGGTTTCAGGAACGGCTTGGGGATCGCGAGTTCCCAACGGTTGTTTCTGACAGATGTTGTATGAGGGACTAAAACGAACAAGGCCAGTTCGTCGTCTGCGGGGTAATCGCTCAATAGTAGACATGGACGCGTCTTCGCAGCCATTCCCAAATCAATCAGCCAGACATCACCGGGTTTCGCGTTCGGCATCTTCCGCCTCCATGGCGTCGAGCATCAAAAAGGACGCGTCGGCTAGCCGTCTTCGCTCCTCCAGAATCTCAGCGTCTTCATCAAGCTCGATCAATCGGTTCAAGATCTCACGGCGTTCTTTCCGCGAAAGCTTCGGCAATTGTTCAAGGATCTCTGATGTACTCATAGTCGCTTCGTTCATCCAAGAATTTAACGCGCGTGCGGAAGAGACAAAGGGCGATCACTCTATATCGTAACACATCCTCAATACCCTACCGCGGTGCCGTCTTTGCGGCTGTCGGTCGCGCCGTGGAGGACGTTGTGCTGCCAGTCGATCCAGATGCCTTGGTAACCGCCGAAGCTGCCGGGAGAGCTTTCCACCTTGTGACCGAGAGCCTGCAGTTTCGATCGGGTTTCCGCGGGGAAGCCGGATTCCAGATAGACGGTGCCCCCGGCGGGTTCCGCGGGTGTGCCCGTCGGCGTGGCACTTCCGCCGTGACGGATGCGGGCGGCATCACCGGCGGCTTGAACGTTCATGCCGAAGTCCAGAATGTTGACGAGCACGCTGACATGGCCCTGGGCCTGCATGTCGCCCCCCATCACGCCGTAGCAGAACACCGGCTTGCCGTCTTTCGTGACCAGCGCCGGAATGATGGTGTGGAACGGCCGCTTTCCGGGTTCGAGCCGGTTGAGATGCTGGTCATCGAGCGCAAAGAGTTGCCCCCGATTCTGCAGCGCGAACCCAACATTGCCCG
>DASRYX010000617.1:0-6534 GCA_035686985.1 Planctomycetaceae bacterium
GAGCGATCGCGCGCCGATGAACAACGCCAGGTTGGTGATCGCGGACCATGCGCCACCGAGGAGCATCAGCCGCACGACAGAGGGTGTAAAAATTCCCGTGCGGGCACTGCGCGGCGGCAGCTGCATGATGTCATCCTCGGGGGGATCGACTGCCAACGCCAATGCCGGGAGACCGTCGGTCGCGAGATTGACATAGAGAATCTGCACGGCGGAGAGGGGCATCGGCAATCCGCAGAGTGACGCGCCCGCCATCAGGCCGATCTCGCCGATGTTCGCGGAGAGCAGGTACATCAGGTACTTCTTGATGTTCCCGTAAATCCCGCGGCCTTCTTCCACCGCGGCGACAATCGAGGCGAAGTTGTCGTCGGTGAGGGTCATCTCCGCCGCTTCTTTGGTGACATCGGTGCCGGTGATCCCCATCGCGATACCGATATTCGCTTTCCGCAAAGCCGGGGCGTCGTTCACACCGTCGCCGGTCATCGCGACCACTTCACCGCGATCCTGCAGCACGCCGACAATCCGCAGCTTGTGCGCCGGCGAAACACGGGCACAGACTTCAATTTCGTCGATCTGCTTCTTCAGCGCGGCATCGTCGAAAGTGTCCAGCTCGGCGCCAGTCACCACGCGACCATGCTTGGAGATCCCCAGCGCGGTCGCAATCGCCTTGGCCGTGATCGGGTGATCGCCGGTGATCATCACCACCCGGATACCGGCCGTTTCACACTTCTCCACGGCGACCTTGGCTTCCGGGCGTGGCGGATCAATCATGCCGACCAGCCCCAGCAGCGTGAGCCGCTCGTTCACGGAGTCAGAAGTGGCCTGTTGTTGCCGCGCCAGGGCCAGCACGCGCAGAGCCCGTTCGGCCATGCGGCGGCCGGCCTCGGCGATTTCCTGAAGCCCCTGTTCGTTCAGCGGAACTTCACCCTGCTCGGTCAATTGCATGCTGCAGGATTTCAGCAGCACTTCCGGAGCCCCTTTCGCATACGCCACAACACCGCCCGGTGTCTGATGCAGCGTCGTCATCCGCTTGGATTCCGAGCTGAAAGGAATCTCATCAACACGCGGCAATTCTTCCTCGAGTTGCAGCTTCTGCAGACCCGCTTTCGCAGCAGCGACGACCAGCGCCCCTTCCGTCGGATCGCCTTGAATTCCCCAGCGGCCGGCTTCCTCATCGTGAACCAGGCGGGCGTCGGAGGACAGAACCCCCGCTCTAAGAATCTCACGGACCGGTTCTGGAGGCTCCACCGGAGTGCCATCGTGCGAGTACTGGCCCTGCGGTTCGTAACCGGTGCCGGAGACTTCATACGTGCGACCGCCGACATACAACTGCTGGACGGTCATTTCGTCCTTCGTTAACGTTCCCGTTTTGTCGGAACAGATCACGCTGGTGCTGCCGAGCGTCTCGACGGCGGGGAGTCGACGCACCAAAGCATTGCGCTTGATGAGCCGCTGCACGCCGATGGCCAGCGAAACCGTGACGACCGCCGGCAAGGCCTCGGGCACCACCGCCACGGCGAGCGCCACGCCGAAGAGCAGGAGTTCCGGGATCGTCTGCTTGGTTTCGTCGCGCCGCCACAGTCCGAGGGCCACGATCAACACGACAATTGCCAGTGCGGCAACTGCCAGCGTGCGGCCGATCTGGTCCAGGTTCTGTTGCAGCGGCGTGCGGACCTGCTCGATGCTCTGCAACAGCTCGGCGACCTTGCCGAACTCGGTCTTCATACCGGTGGCGACGACGAGGGCCTCTCCCCGACCGTAGGTGATGGTCGTGCCCGCGAATGCAATGTTGGTGCGGTCGCCGGCCGTCAGATCGGCACCCTGCAGCGGCTCCGTTTGTTTCTCGGTCGGAACGGATTCCCCGGTCAGTGGGGCTTCTTCGGCCTGCAGGTTATGAACCTCGATCAACCTGCAGTCGGCAGGCACCTTGTCACCCGCCTTTAACCGGATGACATCACCCGGCACGACATCGCGCGCCGGAATCTGCGTTTCTTCACCGTCGCGATAGACCGTCGCATTTGGCGCGGTCATCTCCTGCAGCGCCTCCATCGCGCGCTCGGCCCGGTATTCCTGAAAGAACCCCAAGGCCACGGCGAAGATCACGATGACGCCGATCACGATCGCTTCCATGCCGTGGCCGGTCGCAATCGATATACCGGTGGCGACGATCAGAATCAGCAAAAGGACGTTCTGAAACTGCTCGAGCAGGATGCGCCAGGGCGAGACTTTCTGATGCGCGGTGAGCTCGTTGAGACCGTAAGTAGCCAACCGCTCGCTGGCTTGTTCTGCCGTCAGCCCGTCCTCTGATGAAGAGAGCTGCTCCATAACCTGGCTGACCGTGAGCGAGTGCCAGGCGGGTTGATCAGCAGACGGCGGATTCATGGACGCTTCCCGTGAAGGATCCGGAGCCCAAAACGGCGACTTGTCGCGAATCGTCGCCGCAGCGCGAGGCCCCGATGATCTTACACTACCCGCCGGTGGTCGGCTTGTCACACAGGCAAGATGTTACGGCGAGAGGAAGCGTCGCAAATACGGTCGGCTCACGCGCCGCTTTGCCGAACGCAGCGGAACTACCGTCGGCGTCGTGATGGATGCCGACGGCGTTCGATCTCTCGGACCTTTGGCGCTGGCTGGCGGAGGTCCCGTGCCGCGTTTGGATTCCGTCCGGTAAAGGTAGACGGCGAAGCGGGCGAGCAAGGCCGTTGCTGCCAGATAAAGCGCGCCGGGAATGACCGCGTCGTCGAGCAGGTACGCTCCCGCGGCGCACACGGCGAAGCTCATCGCCAGTACGATCGCCCCTCTCCAGCTTTCGAAAAGCATGACGAAGTTTGCTGATCGGTTCATCGTTCATCCTTTCATTCTGTAGGGACACATCGATTAGAGGCACCGCTGTTGGTGACCCGTATTGGCGAAGATTCACGGTCCCGGGACAGGGACGTTCGCGAAGGCATTGGCTGCCGGCGTCAGGATTTCATGCACCCGCGCGATGCGGCAATTCATGACGAGTTGAATCACCGCCCGGCAATCCTCTTTCCGTGGGTAGGCGGCCGGGCTTTCCGCCAACGTCTGCCCGCTCGCTGTGGCGAGACGCCAGCGCCAATGGCCGTCCTCGTCGCGGTACATGTAGAACATCATGCCCTGGGTCTCCTGAGCGTATGGTTCAACGAGATAAGATTGTGAGCCCGCTCAACAGAGATGAGAGCGACGTTGATAAGCGGGCCGTAAGAGAAGGTAAGGCAATTCACGTGCCATGAAGAAAGCACACAAAAACACGGTATTTACGGCCAGAATCACGGCTCGAATTGGCCGGAAATGACCAAGTGGCCAAAACGAGACAGCGCTGCACGAAGGGCGCTTACGATTGACGGTGAACACGACGTCACTGCGTCGGTGGGTCTGGATCAGGCCGGCTCATCGTCCAGCGTGTTGATCTGCTTTTCGACGCTGATCCCGAGCGATCGCAGTTCGTTGCGCAAGGTACTACGGGCGATTCCGAGAGCCTTGGCGGCGCGGACCTGATTGTTCCCGGTCTGATGCAGCGCCCGCGTCACCAGTCGCCGCTTGACTTCATTGATCACCGTTTCGAACAAGTTCGGCGAATCGGCCTGCAGTTCCGATTCAATCAGGCGATCCAGTTCGGAATACGCCCCGGTGGTTCCCGCATTGACGGAACTGGCCTCTTTGTTTGTCAGCGGAGGCAGGAAGTCGGGCAGCAGCAGCGGACCAGTCGCGTGCAACAGCGCCTGCTTGATCACGCTTTGTAGTTCCCGCATGTTTCCCGGCCAGGAATAACTCTGCAGGATCTCGAGCGCTTCGGGGCTGATCTCTTTCACTTCTTTGCCGAGCTCGCGACCGAACCGCTTGAGGAAGTATTGAATCAGCAGGATCAGATCGTCGCCGCGCTCGCGCAGCGGCGGCAGCGTAATGGTGAAGACACTCAGGCGATAATAAAGGTCACTGCGGAATTCGTCTTCGCTGATCATCCGCTGCAGGTCACGATTCGTGGCTGCGATAATGCGCACGTCGGCCTGAATGGTCTCGTTGCTTCCGACGCGTTCAAACTGCTGATCCTGGAGCACACGCAGAATCTTGGCCTGCGTCAACGGCGACATATCGCCAATTTCGTCCAGAAACAGCGTACCTCCCGAACATTGCTCAAACTTGCCGATCCGCCGTCGATCAGCACCGGTGAAGGCTCCTTTCTCGTAGCCGAACAGCTCACTCTCCAGCAGCGTTTCGGGAATCGCCGCGCAATTGACGGCGAGGAACGGACCGGCGGCGCGACGGCTGTGCTGGTAGATCGCCCGTGCAATCAGTTCCTTGCCCGTACCGGTTTCCCCGAGAATCAGCACGGTGACGTGCTGCGGCGCGATTCGTCCGATCGATTTATAGATCTCCTGCATCGGGGCACATCGGCCGATGATGATGTCCGCCCCCTCCTGCGGCGATTCATCTTGGATCTGCGCCGGAACGCGCATCAGCCGGCTGATCTCAAAGGCCCGATTGACCAGCGCTTCCAGCGGCGCCAGTTCCAGCGGCTTCAACAGATAATCAAACGCCCCGAGCTTCATGGCTTCGATCGCCGTCTCGGTCGTTCCATGTCCGGTAATGAA
Source organism: Planctomycetaceae bacterium (assembly GCA_035686985.1). Lineage (GTDB taxonomy): Bacteria > Planctomycetota > Planctomycetia > Planctomycetales > Planctomycetaceae > DSVQ01. The sequence goes on from DASRYX010000617.1 coordinate 4,611, forward strand.
GATCACCGGGATCCGCGCATCGTGCTCATGGATTCGTCGAAAGACGTCCAGGCCCGATGCGTCGGGAAGATTGATATCCAGCAGAACGACATCGGGCTGATGCTGCACAACGGCGTCGAAGCCCTCCTGCCCCGTCGTCGCGGTCAGCAACTGCAGATCGGGCCGCGAAAAGGCGCGGCGAAAGGCGTGCAGGATCGAGGTTTCATCATCGATCACCAGCAGCGAGGGCATCGTGGGCTCTCCGTCAATCAATTCAACGCGGGTGAGGGTCATTGGAAGAGGCGAGCGGCGGAGAGAACGGCAGCCTGAGGGTAAAGCACGCCCCGCCGGCTTGGCAATTCTCCGCAGCGAGGTTCCCTCCATGTCGAGCCGCGATTCGATGGGAAACAGCCAGCCCCAGCCCGATTCCCGTTTCCTTGGTACTCACAAAGGGATCGAACAGCCGCGGGAAGAGCGCGTCGGGAATCCCTGGTCCGTTATCACGCACCTGCAGTTCCACCTGGTGGTCCTTCGGCGTCGCTAACTCAATCTCAATGCGACCACCATCGGGCATGGCATCGAGGGCATTGAGCACGAGATTCACCAGCAGCTGCTGAATCTGATCTTCGTCCGCTTCGACCATGACCGGACCGGACACGGGATCGAAATGCAGTTTCACCTGCTGTTTCCGTGCGCGCCCCTCGACTAAGGCCAGCGTGCGCTCGATCAGCAGCACGAGGTTGATCGGGCGGCGCTCCGGCCGTGGCGGCCGCGCGAAGTCCAGAAACTGCTGCAGGCACTTTTCCATCCGCCGAATTTCGTGATCGATGACTTCCAGATCGTGATCCGCCGGTTCCTGTTGGGCTGCCTCACGCAGATACGTCTGAATCAGCAACTTGATCGAGGTCAGCGGGTTTCGCAATTCGTGAGCCACCCCGGCCGCAATTTGCCCCACCATGGCCAGCTGATCGGCCCGTAAGACCTCACGTTCACTCTGCTGGCGTTCTTGAATCACGCGGTCGACGCCTTCGAGCAACAGGCGAACCTGCTCGACGAAGTCCTGCGGGCTTTGGCTCGAGTGCGAGACCTCGCAACCCAGACGCTGCGCGGCGGCATGCACCCGCTGACGTACATCCTCGAATGAACGCTGAAAGGTGCAGCCCATTTGATACGCCAGAACAAGGCCACCCACAGCGACACTGCATCCCAGCAAGACTCCAGCTCCAACGAACAATCGTGCGGTCGGAGTCGGTGGAAAGAGATTGCCCGTAGCAAGCGCGACTCCGGCCAGGAGACTCAACCCGCCCAGTGTCACGCTGACGGCCAGCGTGGGAAAGACAATTCTCAACAGCGTTCGTGACTCAGCCATTCGGCCTGATTCCATGCTGGCGACCTCGTGACCGAATCCAGCCAGTTGGCCAATCTGGGCCACTCGTCGGCGGGCCCGAGACGCCGCCGCGTTCCATCAGCCCGATAAAACAGCGTCCTTTTGCGGGATTATACGACCTGCACCATAAAAGGACGACTGGCATGCCTTCTGCTTATGTCCTCATCGTCTCAGCGACATCGAAAGCCTCAGGCTGGCGATCACATCTTCTCAATCAAATCCCGCGGCTTGCTTTCCACCAGTGGGTCAGGAGGCAGAAATGCTTATCTCAGGAACATCCACATCGCCCCAGACGGCGGAAGGCGTCGTGCACTCGATCGATCTGATTGATCGGACCATCACGCTGCTGTTGTCGTCCGGAATGGTGACCATCGATGTCCCGCCCTCATGCGAGATCTGGCTGAATGGCGAACGGGTCAAGCTCCGCCTGCTGCAGCAGCACGACCGTGTCCGCCTGACGTTTTACCGAAAGTGCGGATTCCTGACGGCGCTGGTGATCAACGCCACGACACGGAAGTTATCCCGGAAGGACTTCATCGAATGAGCCCGACCGTTCAC
>DASRYX010000618.1:0-5137 GCA_035686985.1 Planctomycetaceae bacterium
GGCGTGTCGATCCATTCGTGGCCGTAACAGCCCAGCGCCGGCCACGGCCAGCGGTCGAATGAGACCACGAGGACGGTCGTCGGCTCCGTCATCGCACTCGCTTCCCAGCCCGGAGAACGAACGACGACGATGGAGACACGACAAAAGAACCCGTCGCATGCGCTTTGGGCTGGTCAACGTGACTAGGCCGCTTTGCGTTCCGGGCGCAGTTCGTCGCGCCAGCGGGGGTGCTGCAGCAGCCGTTCAACCTGGCGTTCGTGAAGCTGGTCGAACCAGTTGCCATCAAACTCATAGATCTCATAGATCCGCTGCGATGCTGTCCCGGCGGGATCGGTCTTCCGCAAGGATTCGACGTCCTTTAGCATCGAGGTGGGCACGATCAGCACCCAGCTGGCGTCCGCGGTCCGTTCCCACGTCGGCTTCGTCCAGCGAAATCCGACCGAATTCAATTCTGCCTGAGTCATCCGGCGGCCTCCTTGCCGTGGTTCCGGTCTCTGCGTGAGTCATTCACGCCCGCGTTCGCGCGGCAGCCGATTATCGAGCGGCGGATTCTGCCGGTCAAGGGGAAGTCACGATCCGAGGGTCAGCCCGCAACATCCTATTCTTGACAGCCCCCGCATTCCCCCATACGCTCCGGATCATCTTCGGTCGATATGACGCACGGGCCACCGCAAGGATCATCGCCAATGGGTTCGATTATTAAGCTGATTATTGAGATCATTCTCTTGGTCGCTGAGGGACTGATTGGAATCATCATTACTCTCATCGACTGGCTCACCGGCGGTGGCGATGGCGGAATGAATTTCCCGTTTTCTTGAACGGCGGCGGGGAGCACGGTGAACCCCTCCGGTTATGCGGGTTGTAACATGCTGTGCGAAAAAGTGCACAACCTGGCAATTCTGGGGGATTGACACAGCCTGTAGCGAGTTTTAGGCTCTTGCTGCCTGTAACACACAGCACTGTCGATCCGTTTCGACAGATGGCCGGGCCCGCGATCCTCTCTCCCTCGGAAGGAATCACGACTCATGTTCGCCGCAACTGTATTTGAAGTCCTGTTTGAAGTTCTGGCGTCGATCATTCTGACGATCACCTACCAGATTGCCGACTTCGTCAACATCCTGATCTCCTGGTTCTTCGGCTTTTAAGGCATCGGAGCCAAGTTAGCACTCCAATGGACGGGCGATAGAAACGCCTGGATGCCTGATCATCCGGGCGTTTTCACAGCCTTTGTCCTTAAGGCCGCAGCATTTGCGCCGCCTTCGCCGCATCAAAGACCAGCGGGGTGCGGGGGACACGGTCCCAGCGGAATTCGTCGAGAAGTTGCCGCGGTGACCGGGCTTGCGGCTGCTCCTGCAGGCCGCAGGTCCAGGCGAGATAGCCCACCAGTTGTTCCGGCCGAATTCCTTCGTCGCGGATTGTCGACAGGCGGGTGTCGCCGTGGCGTTTCGCCAGCCGGCGGCCGTCCGAGCCGACCACCAGCGGCACGTGCGCGAACGCTGGGGGCGACCAGCCGAACGCCGCGTAGAGCGCAAGTTGCCGGAACGTGCTCGGGATCAGATCGTCCCCGCGCACGACTTCCGTGACGCCCATCGCGTGATCATCGACCACCACGGCAAGTTGATACGCCGGTGTGCCGTCGGCCTTGCAGACCACAAAATCGCCCAGCTCTTCAGGTCGAGCACTCTGTGGCCCGGAGAGGAGATCCGTATAAGCGGTCGACAATCCCGCCGTGCGCGAGAACTCCTCGAAGCGAAACCGCCAGGCAAACGGCCGTTCCGTGAGTGAAACTGCGTCAGCCACACCCCGATGACGGCACGTGCCCGGATAAATGGGCCCTTCCTGTCCGACATGCGGAGCACTCGCTGCGGCTTCAATGTCACTGCGCGTGCACGTGCAGGGATAGATCAGCTCGCGGCTTTTCAGTTCTTCGAGGGCGGATCCATAAAGCGATAGGCGTTGCGTCTGGATATACGGCCCACTAGCCCGAAGCGCGAGCGCCGGGTGCGTTTCATCGATTGAATCGGAGAGACCCGGCGCTGGCGCTTCGGGCCCCTTTAATACATCATCCGGCCCCGTGTCCCAATCCAATCCGAGCCATCGCAGATCATCCATCGCCTGCTGCATGGCCCAAGGCTTCACGCGCGGCGAATCGATGTCCTCGATTCGTAGGATGACCGCCCCGCCTTGCGACCGTGCCGACAACCACGCCAGCAGATACGTGCGCGCATTGCCGACGTGCTGCGCACCCGTGGGTGAGGGAGCGAGACGGCCAATGATACGGTCAGGGCTCATGCTCGCCGCGAGCCATTAAGACCAGTTGCCGAAAGCTTTCACGCACCGCGGGGTGTAAATACCGGCGAATGCGCGGCTGAGCGAGTGAATGGCGATCAGTTCCACGACATCAGCGAAGTCTTTGTGAGTTCGCCGCATGTTGGCCAAACCGCACGCAATTTTCGACTCAATGAGTTTTGAAAGCACGAGAACCGGCAGGCCTTCGATCAGACGAACGGCCTTCGAGTCACCCGGGTTAGGAAGCGTGACTTCTGACCCTCGTCCCGCACGGTCACCCGCCAGCAAGCACTGTACAGGAATCCCGGTCGAACTCACGAACTCGCTGTTTTGCGATGACCTTTGCAACCCGGCCGATTCCAATGCGCTGCGGACAGCATCGGAATCTTCCCGCCGGATGAGCACATCAAGATCGACGGTATTCCGTTGATATCCCTGCAAGCAAACTGCCACTCCGCCTGCGATCGCGTAGGGCACACCGGCGTCGGTCAACGCGGCATGACACAGCTGCGCCACATCCCAGAGCGATTCGTTCCCGAGCATCGCATAAGTTTCCTGGGCTGTGGGCATGACGGACCTCGTTTTGCGCGGGAGACGAAACCGCAAGCGGGGATCGTTCCCAGTTGGAAGTGATTTTCTCTTCTCTGCCCACCAACGATCACCTGCCACCGATCCCCTTCTTACCCCTTCACCAACTGCCTTAGCACGGTATGCAGGATGCCGCCGTTGCGGTAGTAGTCGACTTCCACCGGGGTGTCGATGCGGCAGGTGGCGACGAAGTGGACTGCGTCCCCGTTGGCTTTCTTCGCGGTGACTTCCACGGCCTGCAGCGGCTTCAGCTTGTCGTCGATGGCGATGTCGAAGACTTCGGTGCCGTCGAGACCGAGCGTTTCCCGGCTTTCGCCCTGACGGAACTGCAGCGGCAGCACGCCCATCCCGACGAGGTTCGAGCGGTGAATGCGCTCGAAACTGGTGGCAATCACGCAACGGATGCCGAGCAGATAGGTGCCTTTCGCGGCCCAGTCGCGGGATGAACCCGTGCCGTATTCGGAACCAGCAAGCACCACCAGCGGCGTGCCGAGTGCCTGATACCGCACCGCGGCGTCATACACCGACATCTGCACGCCGGTCGGCAGGAACTTGGAAACGCCCCCTTCGACACCCGGCACCAGCAGATTCTTGATGCGGATGTTCGCAAACGTCCCACGGGTCATCACGCGGTCGTCACCGCGGCGAGCCCCGTAACTGTTGAAATCGAGCGGCTTCACGCCCCGGCTTTGCAGATACAGCCCGGCGGGTGATGTCGCCTTGATTGACCCCGCGGGGCTGATGTGGTCGGTGGTGACGGAATCGCCTAGCGACAGCAGACAGCGTGCACCAGTGATGCCTTGAATCGGTTCCGGCACCTTCGGCATCTGCTGGAAGAACGGCGGTTCATGCACGTAGGTGCTGGCGTCGTCCCAGTTATACAAGTTGCCGCTGGCCCCGGCGATTTTCTGCCATTCTTCCGGGCCCTGCGTGGCGTGGCTGTATTGCTCCTGGAACATACTCGCCGAGATTGATGACGCGATCGTGTCTTCGACTTCCTTCGCCGACGGCCAAATGTCTTTCAGGTAAACATCCTGACCATCTTTGCCTTGTCCGAGCGGCTCATGCGTCAGATCGATATCGGTTGTCCCGGCGATCGCATACGCCACGACCAGCGGCGGGCTAGCCAAATAATTCGCGCGGACATCCGGGCTGATGCGGCCTTCGAAATTGCGATTCCCCGACAGCACAGCGGAGGCCACGAGATTTCCCTTGCGGATCGATTCGGAAATCGGCTCCGGCAGCGGCCCACTATTGCCGATGCAGGTGGTGCAACCATAGCCAACGGTGTTGAAACCGAGTTGATCGAGCGATTTGTCGAGGCCGGCTTTTTCCAGGTACTCGGTCACCACGCGGCTGCCGGGAGCGAGGCTTGTCTTCACCCACGGCTTGCGGGTCAAACCCTTGGCGGCGGCATTGCGGGCCACTAACCCCGCGGCGACCATTACCGACGGATTGCTGGTGTTCGTGCAACTGGTGATGGCGGCGATCACCACGTGCCCATGATTCAGACGGAATGTTTGGCCGTCGTAGATGGTCTCAACACCGTCAAAGCCATTGTCCGCAGACCCATTGGCAACATCAGCGGCGGGGCCACCTTCTGAGGTCATCAACGCCGGCGTTGAGGCGGCCACCGGGGCCGACTTGCCGAACACCGTTCCCAGATCCTGCCGCCATTGCGACTTCATCGCGGCGAGCGTGATGCGGTCCTGCGGGCGACGCGGCCCCGCCATCGACGGGACCACCGTCGACAGGTCGAGACTGAGTGTGCTGGTGAAGACGGGTTCCGGCGAGGCATCGGTGCGGAACATCTCCTGGGCTTTGTAGTACGCTTCCACGAGTTCCACTTCGGCAGCGGTGCGACCGGTCCGCTTGAGGAACCGCAGCGTTTCGTCATCGACGGGGAAGAAGCCGATCGTTGCACCATATTCCGGGGCCATGTTGGCGATTGTCGCGCGATCCGGCAACGACATGCTCGACAATCCCGGGCCGTAGAATTCGACGAATTTCCCCACCACGCCGTGCTGCCGCAGCATTTGCGTAACGGTGAGCACCAGGTCCGTCGCGGTGCTGCCTTCGGGAAGTTTACCGGTGAGTTTGAAGCCGACGACTTCCGGCAGGAGCATGTAAATCGGTTGGCCGAGCATCACCGCTTCGGCCTCAATCCCGCCCACGCCCCAACCGACAACTCCCAGTCCGTTGATCATCGTGGTATGCGAATCGGTGCCGACCAGTGAGTCTGGATACAGCACACCATCTG
>DASRYX010000619.1:0-7542 GCA_035686985.1 Planctomycetaceae bacterium
AACACCGGCGACTGGGTTGAGAATTGTTCGGCGTTCGTGGAATATGACGCTGGCGTCCTCGAATTGCTTCGCAACCTGAATTCGGACCGCCTGATCGAGCCCCTGGACGCAGCGTTTCCGCGGAGCGAATTCGCCCCGTCCAATCCCGACCTGCTGTTGATCGACCCGCTGGACCAACCGGATCGCTCTGCCGAACCGGCCACCGTCGGATGACCGTCTGGAACACTGAAGTTCCATGCTGACAACGGCTTGCGGAATGGTGCGCCCGGTCGGCGTCCGGTTCGACCCGGCTCAAAATATGGTCGTTGAACGACTCAGCAAGACCTGGTTCAAATTCGTCCACGGTCGCAACATCGTCTACAACCAGTGCTGGGAAGACCCGCGGCTCGACCGCGTGGCGCTGGAACTCACCCCGCAGGACCGTGTGGTGGTGATCACCTCTGCGGGGTGCAACGCGCTCGATTACGCCCTCGCCGGGGCCGGGCATGTTCACGCGGTCGACATGAACCCCCGCCAGAACGCATTGCTGGATCTCAAGCTGGCGGCGGCGAAAGTTCTCGATTGGGAAGAGTATTTCCAGATCTTCGGCCGCGGCAAAGCGCCGCACTGGAAGACCATTTATCCCCAGCGGATTCGCCCGCTGCTCATTCCGGAAGTCCAACGCTTCTGGGACAAGCAGGGAAAGATGTTCTCGCCCTATGGCCGGCGGAAATCGTTCTATTTCCGCAGTACGTCGGGGACGTTCGCGTGGCTGGTGAATGTCTACATCGACAAAGTCGCCAAGCTCCGCGATTCGATCAACGCGATGCTGGCGACCGACAGCGTGGAACAGCAGCAGGACCTGTTCCAGCAGTACAAACTCGCGGATCGCCTCTGGCGGCCGTTCATCAAGTGGGCGATGAAGCGCGATATGACCCTCGCGCTGCTGGGAGTCCCGCAGGCACAGCGTCGTCAGATCGACGAGCAATATCCCGGCGGAATTCTGCAGTTCGTCATCGACCGCGTGGAAACCGTCTTCACGAAGTTGCCGCTGAAAGACAACTACTTCTGGCGGGTCTATCTCACCGGGGAATACACCCCCGAGTGCTGCCCGGAGTATTTGAAGAAAGAGAATTTCGAGGCGATGAAGACCTCGGTGATCAACCGGGTCACGACGCACACCGCGTCGGTGCTCGCCTTCGTGAACGAGCAACCCGCGGGACAGATCACCCGCTTCATCCTGCTCGATCACATGGACTGGCTGTCGAAAGACCCGACCCGCAAGATTCTCACCGACGAATGGCAGGGAATCGTCGACAAAGCCGCCCCGAACGCCCGCATCCTGTGGCGGTCCGCCGGTCTCGACGGCGAATTTATCAACACTTTGCCCATTCAAAATGGAGGGAATTCTCGTCCGCTCGGCGAATTATTGAGCTATAATCGGACTCTAGCATCCAGTCTCCACACCAAAGATCGCGTCCACACGTACGGCAGCTTCTGCATCGCAGACCTGCAGCGGTAGCACGCTTTTTCACAAAGCCAATTGTGAAAAGCCGCCGCGGTGTCTATGATACGAAAGCACGCGGTGTGTGGTGCGCAAACGTTGATCCAACTTGGTTTTGAGCACTGCCACGCCGGGGTTAGATCATGGCTCTCGCTCTCGACGATTCCGATCAGATTGTGCTGCAATGGCTTCAGCAGCATCGTCAGGCAACCATTCCTGAACTGTGCGACACGCTGTCGGTGACCGCGACGGCGATCCGCCAGCGCTTGAACCGGTTGCAGGATCTCGGCCTGATCGATCGCGAGACGATCCGCGCCAGCCGCGGCCGCCCGCATCACGCCTACGTGCTGACCGATGCCGGGCGTCAGCAGCTCGGAGACAATTACGCGGAATTGGCCCTCCTGCTCTGGCAGGAAGTGCAGCAGTTGGAAGACTCAGCTTTGCGGAGCCGCCTGTTCCGCCAGGTCGAACAGCGAATGGCCCAGCGCTACGGAGCGACCGTTCAGGGAAAAACCCTCGATCAGCGATTTGAACAATTGCGGAACTCGTTGACTGAAAGAGGGTTCCGCGTCGAGATTGATACGACGCAGGAGTTGCCGATCCTGCGGGAAATGCATTGCCCCTACCACAAGCTCGCCGCGAGCGACGCCGAGATCTGCCAGGTTGAGCAACGGGTGTTCGAGCAGGTGCTGGGGGTCAAACTGACGTTGAAGCAGTCGTGCCGCGAAGGTCATGGCTGCTGTGAGTTTCAGATTACCGACCAGCCCGCCGAACATCAGGAAGTGCCTGCCTGAGCGCCGGCGGGACCCAATTTGCGAATCCGACAACGACCGTGTTACACTGATTGTCCCTGATTTCACCGCCGAAACTGTCGATCCTCGCAGTGACGCGGGCCCCTCACCGGATGGAATGCAGCGAACAATGACGACCTGGATTGAAGGCCGCTTCGAAGAGAACGTCATCACGACCACGCTCGAGCAGTCAATGAACTGGGCGCGGCAATCGAGCATCTGGCCGATGACCTTCGGCTTGGCCTGCTGCGCGATCGAGATGATGGCCGCTGGTGCCAGCCGTTACGACATGGACCGCTTCGGCGCGGGAGCGTTCCGCGCGACACCGCGGCAGGCCGACCTGATGATCGTCGCCGGCACGGTGACGTACAAGATGGCGAGCCGCGTCCGCCGGCTGTGGGAGCAGATGCCCGATCCGAAGTACGTGATTGCCATGGGCGCCTGCACCGTCGGGGGTGGTCCCTACTTCAAGTACGGCTATCATGTGGTGAAGGGTGTCGATCTGGTGGTGCCGGTTGACGTCTATGTGCCCGGATGTCCTCCGCGACCGGAGGCCCTGCTGGAAGGGCTGATGCGGATTCAGGACAAGATCAAGGCGAAAAAGATGACCCGGTCGACGCCGGAAGCCTTGCCCATCCCGCACCATACGGGTCGTGTGGGACTTCCCACGGGGTTGGTGCACGCCTCCTGACGTCTAGGTCGGAGCGGTTCTAAAGTGAACACAACGCGAAGCCCCATGGCTTCGTGGCGACGGAGAAGGTCTGCCAGGAAATGTCGAGCCTATTGAAGATTACCGACCTGCATGTTTCGGTCGAAGACAAGCCGATCCTGCGGGGCGTCAGCCTGGAAATCCGCCAGGGCGAAATCCACGCACTGATGGGCCCCAACGGCTCCGGCAAGAGCACGCTGGCCTATGCCCTGGTCGGCCATCCGAAGTACGACATCACCGGCGGCACGATCGAAGTCGACGGTGCGCCGATCAATGAACTCGATCCGTGCGCCCGCGCGCGGCTCGGTCTGTTTCTCGCCTTCCAATATCCGGTGACGATTCCCGGCGTGAAGGTGTCGGACTTCCTTCGTCATGCCGTGACGAACGTCCGCAAGCCGGACCGCAAAGACGGTGAGCCGCTGATGGCGATGCGCGAGTTCCGCACGGAACTCAAGAAGAAGATGGAAGAGCTCGGCATGGATACCGACTTTGCCCGTCGGTATCTCAATGAAGGCTTTTCCGGCGGGGAAAAGAAGCGGATGGAGATTCTGCAGCTGGCGATGTTGCAGCCGAAGTTCGCCATCCTCGATGAAACCGACAGCGGTCTGGACAGCGACGCCGTCCGCGTGGTCAGTGAAGGCTTGCGGAAGCTTTCCGGCCCGCAGATGGGCGTGCTGATCATCACCCACCATGAACGCCTGCTGGAATACAACGTCCCGCAGTTCACCCACGTGATGCTCGCCGGGAAGATCGTCGAAACCGGCGACGCGAATCTGGCTCGCGAATTGCATAACCACGGCTATGCCCAGATCCGCGAACGGCATCCCGTCGAAGCGCAGGAAGAATCCGAACGGCAATCCAAACTCGCCGCAGTTTGATCGAGGTCGTGATGGCCGCCACCACTGTCTCCCGTCGAAAACCAACCCGTCCGGCAGCCGTGCGCAAGTTTGCCACCCTGCAAGATGTGCTGGACTATTTGGGAGGAGTTCCGGCCGATCGCGTGCACCTGTTCCCTTGGCCGGGAACAGCGACTCAGCGGGATATGATTCATCCTCCCACGGAACCGAAAAACGCCATCTGCGAACTGATCGACGGCATCCTCGTGGAGAAGGCCGTGGGGTACCATTCGTCTCGTCTAGCTCTGATTCTTGCCACGTTCCTTCAGCAGTATCTCATGGAGAATGAAAACATCGGCTGCGTCAATGCCGGGGGTGACGGATACATCAAGCTGAAACCGAAGCGCATCGTTGTGCCGGATGTTTCCTTTGTTCGATGGGAGCAGTTTCCCGGTGGGCAGGTCACGGATGATCCATGTCCGGAAGTTGTGGCCGATTTGATTGTGGAAGTCCTCAGTAAAGGCAACACCCGCCGCGAAATGGACCGCAAACGCCGGGAGTTTTTCGAAAGCGGGACCAGGCTGTTCTGGATCGTTGACCCGAAGAAGCAGGCGGTGACAGTCTATCGTCCCGGCGGTGAGTCTCACGTTCTCGGCCTCAACGATTCGGTCGACGGCGAAGATGTGCTGCCGGGGTTCCGGTTGTCCATTCGGAAGTGGTTCGAACTCGCCAGCGGTAAACCGCCCAGGAAATCATGATTTTCGCAGCTGATGTGATATCGGCCGCAGAGCAGATACGGAGCAGAAACATGTCCACCGAAGCCCCCGCCAAGCCGGACATCGGCGATTATCAATACGGGTTCCACTACGGCACCGAAGACTACGTCTTCCGCGGCCAGAAGGGTTTGAATCGCGAAGTCGTCGAACAGATCTCGGCGATGAAGCGCGAGCCGCAATGGATGCGGGACTTCCGGCTTGAAGCGCTCGATCTCTTCCATCAGAAGCCGATGCCTCACTGGGGCGGCAATCTGAAAGAACTCGATTTCCAGGACATTTTCTACTATGTCCGCGCGTCGGATAAGCAGGAAAAAAGCTGGGAAAGCCTGCCCGAAGACATCCGCAAGACGTATGACCGTCTCGGCATTCCCGAAGCCGAGAAGAAGTATCTCGCCGGGGTGAAGGCGCAGTACGAGTCCGAAGTCGTTTACGGATCGTTGCAGGAAGACCTCGCCAACAAAGGCGTGATCTTCACCGACACCGATTCCGCATTGCGGGATCATCCTGATCTGTTCCGCGAATACTTCGGCACCGTGATTCCGTCGGCGGATAACAAATTCGCGGCACTCAACTCCGCGGTGTGGTCCGGCGGTTCGTTCATCTATGTGCCTAAGGGGGTGCATATTGAGTTTCCGCTGCAGGCCTATTTCCGCATCAATTCGGAAAACATGGGCCAGTTCGAGCGGACGTTGATCATCGTCGATGAAGGGGCCTCGGTGCATTACGTCGAAGGCTGCACCGCCCCGACCTACAGCACGGAAAGCCTCCACTCCGCTGTGGTGGAAATCATCGTCAAGCGCAACGCGCGTTGTCGCTACACGACGATTCAGAACTGGTCGAACAACGTCTACAACCTCGTCACCAAGCGGGCGATGGCGTACGGCGATTCGCTCATGGAATGGGTCGACGGGAATCTCGGCTCCAAGCTGACGATGAAGTACCCGGCGATCTATCTGATGGAACCGGGAGCCCGCGGTGAAACCTTGTCGATCGCCTTCGCGAATCACGGCCAGCATCAGGACGCCGGGGCGAAGATGGTCCACTGTGCCCCGCACACGTCCAGCCGCATTATCTCCAAGAGCATCAGCAAAGGCGGCGGCCGCGCGAGTTATCGTGGGCTCGTCAAAGTGGAAGGGGACGCCCACCACTGCAAGTCGAACGTGGTGTGCGATGCCCTGATCCTCGACTCACACAGCCGCAGCGATACTTACCCGTACATCGAGGTCGATCAGGACAACGTCGCGATCGAACACGAAGCGTCGGTCTCCAAGATCGCCGAAGAACAACTGCTCTATCTCATGTCCCGCGGGATGACCGAGACCGAAGCCTCGGCGATGATCGTCACCGGGTTCATCGAGCCGCTGGTGAAAGAGCTGCCGATGGAATACGCCGTGGAAATGAACCGCCTGATCGAACTGCAGATGGAAGGCAGCGTGGGATAACCGCATGTCCGCCGTATCGCTGCCATTCGTGAGCCAAGCCGAGTATCTCGAACGGGAGCGGTCCGCACCGACGAAGAGCGAATACTTCCGCGGCGAAATCTTCCTGATGGCGGGCGGATCAGAAGCTCACAATCTGATTTCTCTGAACATCGGGACCGCCCTCAACAATGCTCTCGCTGATCGTCCGTGTCGCGTTTATCCCAGCGATCAGCGATACGCGTGCCCCACCGGCTTGATTACATACCCGGATGTTTCCGTCGTTTGTGGCGAGCGCGAGTATCTCGACGATCGCCACGATACCTTGCTCAATCCGCTGGTTCTTGTTGAAGTCCTTTCGGCATCGACCGAAGGGTATGACCGCGGAAAAAAGTTTGAGCATTACCGGACAATCTCATCGCTGCGGGAATACATTCTGGTGGCCCCGGATTCCGCGACGGTTGAGCGCTTCGTGAGAGAATCGACAACCGGGAAATGGACATTGTCGGAATATCACGGCTTCGACGCTGTTCTGATGATTGATGCCTTGGAATGCTCCCTTGGACTTAGGGAAATTTATCGCAAAGTGGAACTCCCGCCCGCGTCGCCGACTGCCAACGTCTAGCCCGTTGAATTTGGATTTTTAGCTGATGACAACGACTGTTGCTGCTCCGTGGACCTCCGCGGCGTTTGAGGAATTTCTGGCGACTCGCAATGAGCCCGCGTGGTTGACCGATCGGCGGCGACAGGCGTTTGCTGCGTATCAGGAATTGCTGAAGCAACCGCTTGATCCGGAAGAGTTCAAGCGGATCGACCTGCGGGGGCTGCGCCCTGAAAAGTTCTCATTGGCGGGTAACGGCAACTCGGCTTCTCTGTCGACGTTGATGGCGAATCGCGCCGATTTCGGCGGCACCGTCTCGCACATTGACGGACGGGCGGTCGCCAGTCAGCTGCGTCCGGAACTCGCCGCGAAGGGTGTTGTCTTCGGCTCCTGGGAATCGGTCCTCGCATCGCGTCCGGAGATCCTGCAGGCGCTGGAACGAGCCGTCCCCGCGGACACCGACCGGTTCTCGGCGTGGCATACCGCGTTCTGCACCGGCGGAACGGTGCTGTATGTGCCCCGCAATCTGCAGGTCGACGTGCCGCTCTACAGCCTGATCGGCCTCGCGACCAACGGAGCCGCCGATCTCAGCCATACGCTCGTCGTGCTGGAAGAAGGCGCTTCCGCCACGTTGCTCGAAGAAACGGCGTCACTCGATCCGAATCACACAGGCTTGCACGTCGGTGCGGTCGAGCTGCTCGTCGCTCCGCGAGCGGTCTTGCGGTACGTGCAACTGCAGAACTGGGGTGAAAAGGTCTGGCATCTGGGCCATCAGGCCGGGCGCGTAGCGAATGATGCATCGCTGCAATGGACCGTCGGCGGCCTAGGTGCGAAGGTCGCCCACATTCATCAGGACATTCATCTCGACGGCAAGGGCGCTGCAGCGGAAGTCAACGGCGTCACCTTCGCGACCGACAAACAGGTCCTG
>DASRYX010000620.1:0-11119 GCA_035686985.1 Planctomycetaceae bacterium
TCCAAGGGGCCACCGTCGAATGCCCCGGCATTGTTGACGAGGATATCGATCTGGCCGAAACGCTGCTGCACGGCGGCGAACAGCGCTTCGACATCCGATTCACTACTGACATCCGCAGTCTGCACAAACGCCTGAGCGCCGAGCGCAGCAATCTCTCCCGCAACGGCTTCCAGCGTGGATTGCCGTCGCCCCGACAGAACCACGCTGCAACCTTCTCGTGCTAAACCAAGCGCGATCCCGCGGCCGATCCCCTGCCCGGCTCCCGTGACCAACGCAACCTGATCCTTCAACCGATGTAACATCAAGGTTCCTCACGAGAAATTGTCGACGGTGCATCCGACGCGGACGGTGCGTGCCGGCGGACGAGCTCGAGCACGGCCTGAGAGTGCTGCTCGAGATCCTCCCAGAGTCGCGAGACATCCGCGCCGTAATTTAACCGGCGGGCGAGGAATTCGAACTCCTCACTGCGAACGGGCGGGACCGTCAGATCCCGGGCATCGCCCCGGACCATCCGCAGCGCGTCGATTAATCGCCGCAGAAAGATGTACGCGTCAAGCAGTCTCTGCAGATCGTCCTGCGGAAGAATTCCCGCGGCGTTGAGCGCGCGGGCGGCAGCTCGTGTGTTTGGATTGCGGAGCTCAACGGAGTGGTGACCGTGCGTGATCTGCAGCGCCTGTACGAGATATTCCACATCGACCAGCCCGCCGGGGCTCAGCTTCGCGTGAAAGGTCCCGGGTTGAACGAGCTTCCGCAATTGCTGTTCACGGATCGCGCGGACCGCGGCGAAATCAAACGCGTCTCCGGTGTAGAGAATGCGATCGCGAACAGCGGCCAGCTGGGCCCCAAATCGAGGATCACCCGCCAGCGGGCGCAGCTTGACCAGCGATTGCCGTTCATAGGGCCACGCCGGGCCGTCCATGCAGAAGTATTGCTCAAACGCGGCGAGTGTCACGGCGAGTTGCCCCGCGCGACCATACGGCCGCAATCGCAGATCGATATGGAAGATGCCTTCCCGTCGCGCGCGAATCGAATGCGTGAAGCGTTCGACAAACCGTTGAAAGAACGCGGCGGCGTCCAGCGGGTGACGGCCGTGGGTGGCTCCCTCATCTTCGTAGATGAACATCATTTCGATGTCCGAGGCGAAGCCCATCTCGCGCCCGCCGCACTTTCCGAGCACGGCGGCACACCACGTCATCGGTCGTCCATCCGCTCGGCACGGGGCGCCATGCCGCGCGGTGAGTTCCTTCCACACGAGATCAAGGCCGGCGATTACGACCGCTTCCGCGATGTCGGTCAACTCGGCGGAGAACTGTCCGAACGCGGGGATGCGGCCGAGGATATGCCGCATGTCGACGCGGAACATTTCGCGGTCTTTGAAATCGTTGAGACGTTGCACGCGCTCCGGTGTCGATGCCACTTCGGTGAGCGACGCCGTCAGTTCGTCGCGCAGTTGCTCCGCCGACTTGGGTTCCTGCAGAACTTCGAGATTGCGCAGCAGCGGGAACATCTTCGTCGACTGCAATCGCAGGAAATCATCCCAGAGAAAATCGCTGATCCCGAGCAGCTGCGCCAATGCATCCATCACATCGGGTCGTTCGAGCGAAGCGAGCGCTTCAGTCCAGTTCGCCTGAGCCAGCAGATCGGTGAGAAACGTGCGGAAGTGGAGCAGCGCCGCTTCGGGGTTGGGGGACTTTGGAAGGAGATGCGTGAACTGCTTGATGAGCACGACTGTCGCCTGCAACTGCTGAATGCGGCGGTCATCGGTGAGCTTGCCGCCATGTTCCGCGTCGGAAACCCACAGCGTGTCGCAGGCGTGGGTGCCTTCACTGCGGATCTCCACCGCGTCGATGTTGATGCCGCTGAGCGCGAGCGAGTTGGCGAGCTCGTAGAGGAAACCGATGGTGTCCTCGCCACGGATCCGCAGCACCGTGGCGTGCAGCGAAGAGTCGTTATCGACGGCGACTTCCACCGGCAACAGCGGCGTGGATTCCGTTTCGCTGCCATCGAGCGCGCCGGCGATTCGCTTGGCGAGCTTCCCCTGCGCGTCGCCCTGACGACCCGTGCGCAGCAGTTGCATCAACTCCATCAAATCGGCTTCGTAGTTCTGCCAGACTTCGGGCTCCGCTGTGGCGAACGGAGGTCGAACTGTGAAGGCGTCGACGAAGTCTCGCGGCGTGGTCATCACCGCGGCGGTTTTCGACCCCCGTCGCGTGCCTCCCGTCGGTTGCCATTTGCGGGACAGGTCGGGATACAGCCCCGTGGTTACCACTCCATCGAGAATGTCAAACCCGTAGACGAAGAGGAGACCGCAGATCATGGAAAGATCGCCGGGATGATCGACCCCCAGCACCGTCACACGCCAGGTGTTGTCGTTCCGCGGTTCGGCAACGACGCGCATCGGACGCGTGAGATCGATCTGTTCAAACCAGGCCCGATGTTGTGCAGTCTCCTCCGGTGTAAACCGCGGTGGTGGATTGGACGCGTTCACTGGGGCAAGGACCGTGATCTCGGGTTCGTGCGGTGTGAGTGGTGCATCGCCGAGATAGTGGTCGTAGATCCGGCGAATCTCGGTCGTGTGCCGTTCGTAATGACCAATAAAGCCCTCGGCGAAACCGTAATCGAGCCGTCGGGCCAGATAGCCGAGTTCACGCGGGTCCGTCGGCAGCTGTTGTTCCTGCTTGTTGTGCGCCAGCTGCAGCACATGCTCGATCGTGCGGAGAAACATGTAGCCGCTGCTGAGCTGGCGAAATTCGTTCGCCTGCAGGAAGCCGAAATCCGCAAGGCGAACCAGCCCGTCCATCGTGTTCGCGGTCCGCAGCTGCGGATACTTTCGGCCATGGACGAGTTGTAGATACTGCGTGAGGAATTCAATGTCCCGGATGGATCCCGCACCGGATTTGACGGCTCCCCATTCCCGGCGCTTGCGGGCCAGGTTCTCTTCGATCTTTCGCTTCGCCGCGCGGACGGACTGCCGTACATCTTCGACGGCGTGACCAAAAATGAGCGGATCACATTCGCGCAACACACGCGTTCCCAGGTCCGCGTCGCCGGCGATCACGCGGGCTTTCACTAACGCCTGATGCTCCCACAACTGACCATGCCGGCGGAGATAGTCGACGAATGACGCCGCGGATGATACCAGCGGACCCGAGCGCCCCCAGGGTCGCAGTCGCATATCGACGCGGTACAGGAAGCCCTCCGCGGTCGCGGTCTGCAATGCCCGAATCAGTTGCTGGGCCACCGGGTTCCAGGACTCCGGATTGTCCTGCGCGAGAAAGACCAGATCGATATCGGAACTGTAATTGAGTTCTTCACCCCCAAGCTTGCCCAGGGCGAGCACACAAAAACCGCTGGGAAAGGGCGTGCGCTGCGGACAGACCAGCGCGAGACACGCGCGGACGAGGGCATCCGCGAGCAGCGACAGCTGCACCGTTGCCGAGCGCAGATCCATCAGGCCGAAGCAATCGCACGCGCCGATGCGCAGGATCTCCCAGCGCTGATAACGTCGCAGGCCATCGAGGATTTCGCTGATCTGAGGCGACGTGCCGGCGGCGAGCAGCGCGGCATCCAGAAATTCCTCGCGGCTTTTCAGATCAGCCAGCCAGCGATGTTGTGTCAGCTGATCCAAGAGAATCGGCGAGCGCAGCAGCGTTTCGGTGAGATACTGACTGCGCACAAACAGCTTCAGCAATATCTCCACGGCACGGGGCCGCGCGGCCAGATATTCCAGCAGCGGTCGCGATTGCGGCACCTGTCCGAAGAATCGCTCGAAATTTCGCAGAGCCGCGTCGGGCGATGGCGTGTCCCACAGTCCGAGCAGCAGTCGCGAGAGACTCTCTTTGACATAGTCCGGGAACGGCGCGGGGCCGGCGAGAACTCGCAGCCGCGACCACGCCTGTCGCGCATCGGGAAAGCCGATCTCACTGAGGAGCGCCAGGACCGACGGCACCGGCGCGTCGTCCTCCGCAAACAGGCTCGCAGCGCGGTCGTCCATACGGCGATTCAACTCAGGGGAAAACGAGCCATGAACTTACTTCGTTGTGGACTCCGGGGCGAACAGGTCCGAAGGCTGCGGAATCCAATCGGCCGGAGGCTCGACATCGATCAATTCGTCGGTCAGGCAGAACAGGTAGAGCCGCAACAATGGTCGGATCGACGCATCCGGTATCTGCTGCACGGCGGATCGAAACGCGGCCGTCGCCGCAGAGGTATTACCTCGTTCCATCTCACAGCAACCGGCGTAGAAGCTGGCGTCAAAACTGTGACGCGTCCACTGCTCCAGACTCTGCTGCGCGGCTTCGAGATGCACCATCGGAAACGGAACGCGATTGGCAACAAACGGGGCGACCGTCGAAATCGCCGAGGACTCGAGCAGCGATTGCAGCGTTATCTGATTGATCGCCGGCGGGATCTCCCCCCAGAGCTTCACGGCGGTGTCGTAATCGCCCCTTCCCACCGCGGCGAAGGCCACCGGCGTCCGCCACGTCCACAATGGCAATTGACCGGAGACGGCTTCCAATCGCCGCGCGGAATCATCGAGCGCATCTCCTTCGCCCAGTTCGGCGAGCCACAACGTGATCATTTGCCGTGCGAACGGATTGCGTTCGAGTTCGATCGCGTCGTCCCGCAACAGCTGGACCGCGAGTTCCACGCAGCCGTTGTCATGCGCGTATAACGCCCGGCGAATGAAATCGGCCTGCCCTTCCCCGGCCTGTTGCAGATCATTGCGGACTTTCGCGACCGCATTTTCCAGATTGATCTCCAGGTCGAGCAACGCCTCGCGCTGACGGTGGGCGGCGTCATCCGCGTCGTCGGCTACCGGCGTGGCTTTCAAGATCTCCCGGACGTCCGTCAGTGCGGCGTCAACGAATCCCGTCTGCTGATGCAGATCAAACAACTGGCCCCACGCTTCCACAAGGTCCGGCCGCAAACGGACGGCCTCACGCAGGGCGGCGACCGCCGTGTAATACCGCAACGATCGATTCCACGGCACGTTATGCTCGGCCAATGCCATGGCTTCCAGCTGTGCGAGACCGGCGTAAGCCTTTCCGAGAATGAGATACGGTTCGGCCTGCAGGCTGTCTTCCCGCACGCCGGCTCGGGCGGCACGAATCGCGAGATGATAACACCCGGCCTGAAACGGCCACGGTGCTCGCCGGGCCATTCGTCCCAGATGCAGGTAATGTTCGGCCCGGATGGTTTCCGCCGTCCGCTGATGTTGCGGCGTGGAGATGAGCTGCTGCGACCACGCCGGTAGCAACGGCCGCGGCGGGGCCTCCTCAATCGCAGGTGACTCTGGCCGAAAGCCTGCGTTCAAGGGGTTGAATTCAGATTGAGCGATGAACTGCTGACGAGCGGAATCAGCTGGGTTCACCCAATGCAACACGGCGACGGTTGGCAGCAGTTCGGTCAGCGACCAGTCATTCGCGGAAAGCAACGTCGACAACGCCGCATCATCGCGCGGCTGTGACAATCGTAACACCACATGGGACAACTCGAAGCGTTCCATTGCCTCTTGTTGTAACGCCTGATGTTCGTTGAACTCGGCTTGATTCGCTGCCGGCGAAAAGCCTCTTCGGGCGGATTCGTACCACTCGAGCAGATTCTGATCGCCCTCTCCGGAGAACAGACGCACGCGGCGATCCACGACGGATTTCCGCCCAGCGGCGATCAGGAAATCACCCTGTCGCACGGTCGTGTGGAAACCGCGCTCGTTCTGCGTCACCGCCGGCAGACTGCCGTAGGTCTGCAGTTCCACTTGCAGATTCCGTGACAGACCGACGCCGGTGCGCCGGCCATCCGGTCCATCAAGCCGCCCGCTGATGATCGCCCACGCGAGGGCAAAGAACGCCAGCAACGTCACGGCACGACCGCCTCGTGAAAACGCGACTTCGGCCCACGCAACGGAATAGATCTGTCCGAAACGATTGCGGTACCATTCCTGCGCATGAATCCCGGCGAGGACCGCATTGATGATGCTCGCGAGCGGCAAGTCATTGAGCGCCGAGATGCCCAGCGCGTTCCCGCCGAGATAAAGCAGCGCGTGGGCCCACGAGACCCGCTGGCGATTCAGCAGCAGACATGCGCCAGCGACCACCGCGAGCACCAGTCCCGCCGCGAGTCGATGCGTCCACATCTCCCACACGAGCGGCGACCAGAGCGGATACCAGACCAGATCCATCACCACCGGCCGGGGATAGAGCATTCGGAACATCGGATAGTCGACGGTGTATTGCGTCCACGCCGCCTCCCACGTGTGCCACGTGAAAGGATGAATCAGCATCACCAGCAGGCTCGCGATTGCCGGGAACATCATGACTTGCGACGGCGCGGCGAGTCGTGGTTGATCCGCGATGCGGGGCGGATCAATCGCCGATCCGGCCCAGTACAGGAGGATCATCGCCGGTCCAATCCAGGCCTGTGATGACAACTGGCTCCAGATCCAAACGACTGGAACCAGGGCCCACAGGATCGACCAGCGATTGGTATTTTCCGCGGTCACCAGGATCATCAGCACGGCAGCGACGCCCAGCAACGTCCATTCGGGCGGTCCAAAATCAAATCGCGAATAAGACGCGATCAAAGCCAGTGCCGCACACACCGCGGTCCACCATGTCCGAATGTCCCGCCGATGCGACTGCACAACCAAGGCGAACGTCGCGGCGGCGACCGCTCCCCCGGCGAGGGACAGCCCGATCCCGCCTCCCAGACTGTTCACAGCCGCAGCAAGCAGATCAAACAGCCAATCGAGCTGGATCCACCGGCGATCGGCGGTCGTCAACGAGAATGGATCTTTGCCGCTCGGGATGAATCCGTTTCCGGCGAGCCACTCCCCGGCCCGTGCATGCACCAGCGGCAGCGCATCACTCAGCTGCGAGCAGCCCAGCAACAGCGCCAGGGCGACCACCACCCAGCGCAGCACAACATCGCCGCGGATGGCTTCGTCTTCGAGAATCTCGGGAGTCAGCGGTTCGTCCACCGGCAGATCGGCAGACGGCGCGGAGAGTAACTCCCCAGACAGTTCACGAGGAGGGCCGTCATCGGCAGGCGACGCGGACTCGGGCTGGTTCACGGAATAGCTTTGCAGAACGGGAAGATCGATGAATCAGAAAAGCGATCCATCGATGCTAGAGTGGTGCCCCGCGTCGGGTCAAGGACTCCACCGCTCCCCGCAAGCAGCCGTTACTGCACCGGTCGCGGGGCGCTGATCAGGTTCAAGACTTCCGCACGCGTCGACGGATTCGACTTGAAGAGACCCCGGACGGCACTCGTCACAGTGAGGCTGCCGGGCTTGCGGATCCCCCGAATCGTCATGCAGGAATGACTGGCTTCCAGCAGAACAATCACCCCCTTCGGGTCGAGTTCGGTCTGCAACAGATCCGCGATCTGATGCGTCATCCGCTCCTGCACCTGCGGGCGATGCGAGATCTCCTCGACCACTCGCGCCAGCTTACTCAAACCCACCACTTTTCCACGAGGCAAGTAGCCGATGTGAGCGGTCCCGATAAACGGCAGCAGGTGATGCTCACACATACTATTAAAGGTGATGTCGCGGACGAGAACCAATTCGTCGTACTGCTCGGCGAACATCTTTTTCAGATGGCGGCCCGGTTCCAAGTGCAAGCCGGCAAAGAGTTCCGCGTACATGCGGGCCACGCGGGACGGGGTTTCACGCAATCCGTCCCGGTCCGGATCTTCCCCAACGGCGGACAGAATCTCCCGCACCGCCCGCTCAATCCGGGCGTGATCGACGGGACTCGCCACCGGATTCGCGAGATTCCCCGCACTCCCAGCGCGGACGCATTCTTCTTCAGAGCAATCGTCGTCGTCATCAATGGGGGGCATGCGGCCACCTTATCAATCGGCGCTTGTGCTGGTTCCGTTCCCACGAATGCTAGGCGCGGACGAGGCCAACGTCAAACGGGGACGGGCGACGAATTCCCCCGGGACCCGCCAAACACCCGCAATACCCCAAGCCGCCGGCTTGCGATGTCGCCGTTCGGCAAGCGTTGCGAAACAGGCTGGCGGACTTTGCCGGTTTTGCGGGACGTAGCACTTTTGCGGGCTGAAACACTCAACTCCACCCGCGTCACAGTCCGAAGAAACAGGATAACCGTTCAAGGCGGAATTACCGCTAGGGTCTGCCTTGTCGGTCGTCGCGCAGGGAACCCGTCCGCGACGGAACCCTCAGCAGTGGTGATCGCCTGGAAGGTTCAGTCAGCAGGACGCTGGAGCATCCGATGAAACGCAAGGCGAAGCGGTGTTGGTATGGCCTGGTAATTTGTGCTTTTGCGGCCTCACAGGCCCAGGCGCAAGACGAGGGCGGTACCGCTCGAGTCAGTGATTCGCCCGCCCGGTCGAATGTGACCGCGCCGCTGCCGTCGCAGCCAGGGGCCATCTTCGACCCGCGCTTCAGCGGCCCGCCCACGGGTCTGTATGAAGCGACACCCGTCGATACCATCTTTAATCCGCGGATCACCGTCGACAACCGCTCCAACGAGCTGTACGGCTATGATTCCGGTTACTCGACCATCAACGCCTTCATGCCGCGGTTTATCGAAGAGAACGCGATGCTCTTCGCGTCCGGCGGCGGGATGGTGACCTACAACGGTCGCGGCGGTGCGAACCTCGGTGCCGGCTGGCGGTACTACATGCAGGACATCGACCGCGTGGTCGGTCTCTCTGCGTGGTACGACTTCGACGCCGGTCATGCTGAAGAATATCACCAGATCGGCCTGAGCTTCGAATCGCTTGGTCGGTACTTCGATCTGCGTCTGAACGGCTACATTCCGTTCGGTCAGGACCAGAACGTCCTGTCGACTACGCTTGGTGGTCCGATCCGCTTCGTGCAGAACCAGCTTCGGCTGCAAAGCGCCGCCGACACCGAAACCGCGATGACCGGGTTCGACTCGGAAATCGGGGGACCGATGCCGTTGCTCGGCAAATACGGTCTGTCGGGCTATGCCGGGTTCTACTACTTCACGTCGAGCAGCAACAGCACCGACCTCACCGGAGTCAGCGGCCGTTTGGCCTGGCAGGTGAACGAAGACACGTCGCTTGGGTTCCAGGTGACCGACGACCACGTCTTCGGGACGAACACGCAGATTCAAGTGGCGTGGACGCTGCCCGACGGCGGATCGTCACGGTGGCTGCGGCAACCGCGCGTGCGTGATCGCCTCATGAGCAATGTCTTCCGCCGTGGCCGTGTGACGGTGGCCCGCGAAATCATCACCACCGAAGTGGCGGCGATCAACCCGAAGGACAATCAACCCTACTTCGTGGTCCATGTCGATCCAAACGGCCCGACCAACGTGCCTGAAGGTGACGGAACAGTCGAGAATCCGTTCAACCTGATCTCGCAGTACAACAATCTGCCGGTCGGTCAGAAGGCCCCGATCGACATCATCTTCGTCACGGCCCGTGATGACGGTACCCCGACGAACCTCGACACCGGCGTGCAGCTGCTCGACAACCAGCGATTGCTGAGCGATGCGGTTCAGCACACCTTCATGTCACAGGGACAGATCTTCGACCTGCCCGGATTTGATCCGGCGGCGACACGGCCGATCCTGACTAACATCACGCCCGCCCTGCCGGGAGCGCCTGTGGTGACGCTGGCCAACATGAACGAAGTGTCCGGCTTCCAGATCGACGGCACCCATCCGGAAACGATCAATACGCGGACGTTCAACATCGGGATTGCCAGCCAGCCGGGCGGCATCACGATGTTTGATATCAACAACAACACGATCGTCAACACGGTGGAAGCCATCAACATCGTCAGCACGGGTGCTGCGGAAGGCTTCATCGACAACAACGAAATCACCGGCGCCGGCAACCGCTCGGTCGGTGGCATCACGGTGGTGCATGTCGACGATGCCCTGGATCTCCGCGTCTCCAACAACGTCGTCACCAACGTGCTGGGTGAAGACGTCAACTTCAACGGCGTGCTCGATCCCACGGAAGACACCAACGGCAATGGCGTGCTGGATGTGGGCGAAGACGTCAACGGCAACGGCGTGCTGGATCTGGCCGAAGACGCGAATGGAAACGCGATTCTCGATCCGGGCCGCGGCATCCGCATCGTGGCGGCCGGACCGACTGCGACCATCAACGCCAACAACCCGATCGACCCGAACGTGCCCACGGGCATCTTCGGTAACACGGTCAACGGCAATGGTTCGGGGATTGATCTGACCGCTGTCGGCGGTGCCCTGTTCAACGCGGTCGTCACCGACAATCTCGCGAACAACAACACCGACCCAAGCGGCTTCGGCATCCGTATGCTGTCGGATGGGTCGCTGTTCAATGTGATTCAGTTCGCGGACAACCAGACCAACAACAACGCCGGTGACGGCACGCAGATCATTGCCCAGAACGGCGGGGTGATGGTCATCGGTGACCTCGACCTCACCACCGACGGGTCGTTCAATGCGAACACCTTCACCGGCAACGGCCGCGATGGTCTGTTCATCAATGCCAACAACGGTGTGGTGCTGATGGAAGACCTGCTGGCCACGAACTTCGCGGGCAACACCCGTGACGGTCTGCGGATCCTCGCGGAAGCCGGCGGCGTGGTTACGATCGGCGATGGTACGGAGAACAACCTCGTCACCGACAACGTGTTCCAAAGCAACGGTGGCAACGGGGCGACGCTTATCGCGGATAACGCCACGATCAACGCTGTGTTCGGACTTGAAGGCGCCGCGGTCACCAACAGCTTCTTCAACAACATTGGCAACGGCCTCGAATTCAACACGCTCAACGGCGGGGTGATCAACTCCTCGGTGAACAACAACCAGGCCGTTGGCAACGAGAATGGTCTCGTCTTCAATCTGAATTCGGGCTCGATCGTGCTGGCCAGCCTGAACGGCAACACGTCGACTGGGAACTTCGGCGACGGGGCGCAGATCAACAACGGCAACGGTGGCTTGTTCACCACGCCGACGATCGCGAACAACGACTTCTCGAACAACGGACGGGCCGGTTTGTTATTCGGCGGGAACCTCCCCGCGGCCGCCTCGTTCAACATCATCACCACGATCACGAACAACAACTTCGATCGCACCGCGTCCGGGACCACCGGCATGCTGTTCGAAACGAACAATGTGTTCCTGAT